>JAENXB010000091.1 GCA_016649785.1 Flavobacteriaceae bacterium | reverse complement strand
ATAACCATTGTGCTTTACGGCGAAGGCTTCCGGTAGCAATGGTTCCTTGAGAATCCAGAAAATCGAGTCCTTTATGGAGCAATATATCTTTTGAAGTGGCGCGTTTTAACACGGCAGCCTCCACAATTCCCTTGGGCAAAACCGTGGGAACATCCTTCATGGAATGAACTGCAATATCTATTGTGTCGGTAAGCATGGCGATATCCAGGGTTTTGGTGAAAATCCCTGTAATTCCCATTTCGTATAAAGGCTGATCTAAATTCAGGTCTCCGGTAGATTTAACGGGGACCAATTTTGTTGTATGTCCTAATTTTTCAAGGGCTGCTTGTACGGTTTTAGCCTGCCAAAGTGCCAATTGACTATCACGGGTACCAATTCTTATAACTTTACTCATTTTGCCGCTTCTTCCAGTTGAAAGACCTTCTGAATAAATTCCAGGCTTTCGTCAGCAGTATTGGAATCATCTTTAAGATGGTTGGCAAACTGATTCATAATTTTTTGAATGATCCTGTTGCTTATAATTTCAGCCTGTTCCTGGTTAAAGTTGGATATTTTACGGCTTTGATAATCCAATTCTTCATCCTTCATGGTTCCCAACTTATTTTTTAAGGCCATAATGGTAGGAGCAAATTTGCGGGTTTCCAACCATTTGTTGAAATCGCCTTCCACTTCGGCAATAATTTCACGTGCCTGAGGAATAAATAGTTTTCTGCGTTCTAAAGTATCATCAGTTATTTGAGAAAGTTGATCCAAATGAACAACTGTTACATTTTCAAGTTCGAGAACATCATCAGCAACATTTTTGGGAATTGAAAGATCCAGGATCAACAATTCCTTTTTGGAGTAGATCAGTTCTTTGGAAATGGTCGGGTTTTGAGCTCCTGTAGCCACAACCAATACATCGGCCTGAAGTATTTCCGATTGTAGATCGGCATAATCCTTAACGGTCAGGTTAAATTTTCCTGCAATTTTTTCCGCTTTGTCTTTGGTGCGGTTAATCAGGGTAATATTGTTGTTTTTGGTATGTTTCACTAAATTTTCGCAGGTGTTCCGGCCAATTTTTCCGGTTCCGAAGAGCAAAATATTTTTGTTGGAGATGTTTGCAACCTCTTTTAGAATATATTGAACTGAAGCAAAACTTACCGAAGTTGCCCCGGATGAAATTTGTGTTTCGTTTTTAATTCGTTTGCTTGATTGTATTACTGCATTTACCAATCGTTCCAAAAAGGGATTGGCAACACCCACATTTTTAGAAAGGATAAAAGCCTTTTTTAACTGACAGATGATCTCGAAATCTCCCAAAATCTGGCTGTCAAGTCCGGATCCTACACGAAACATATGGGAAATGGCCTCTTTATTCTTGTAGACATAAGCTACTTTTTCAAATTCCTCTACTGTTCCCTTTGTAAATTCACAAAGCAATTTAATAAGTTGGAAGGGATGTTGTGCGAAACCGTAAATTTCGGTACGGTTACATGTTGATGTAACAATTAACCCGTCAATTCCGTCATTTTTGGCTTTTTCCAACAAATTGAGCTTGCCTTCTTCTGTTAAGCTGAAATGACCTCTTACGGTTGCCTCGGCTTTTCTGTAACTCAAGCCAATGGTGTAAAAATGTTTTCCTTTAGATATATGATAATTTTCCATGAATCTGTTTAGGTGTGTGCTGAAACAAAAGTAAGATAATGTTATATTAAAATACAACCCTCAAAGTACTAAATGTGTCGTTAACTGATAATTATCATATTTTGGGTATACTACTTTGGGAAAAAGGCTACTTTTGTAGTAAAATAAGTAGGTACAATGTTTTTTGTTTAGATTCATTCTAAATAAAACAATAATAATATTATGGATTCAGAAAAAGAAAATAACGCTGGAGGGTTTGTTGATAAAACGGAAATTGAGGATGGTTTTTTTATTTTGAAGTTTCAGAATGAAGAAGATGAGCCCAAAAAATTCACCCGGAATATTGACAGTAGTTACATTCAATTTCATTTTTGTGTTAAGGGAAGCAGTAAATTTTTATTCAATAACGGCAATTATCAATTGCCGCTGGAAGAAGAACATTCTCTCTTACTTTATAACCCAAAACTGGATTTACCACTCAATTTGGAACTTGAGCCTAAATCCTGGATAATCTCCTTGTTAATCTCAATCAAGAAGTTTCATTCCATGTTTTCTCAGGAATCGGGATATATTCCATTTTTAAGTATTGAGAACCGTGATAAAAAATATTATAAGGATGGTAATATTTCGCCTTCCATGGCTATAGTTTTAAATCAGTTGATGAATTTTAACCTGATGCCAACAGTTAAAGCCTTGTATTTTAAGGCCAAGGCATATGAATTGCTCAGCCTGAATTTTAATCGCACTGAAGATGCGAATATTGCGCAATGTCCTTTTTTGGTTGATGAAGAAAACGTCTTAAAAATAAGAAAAGCGAAAGACCTGGTGATCTCGCGGATGGCTGATCCGCCATCCCTGCAGGAATTGGCCACTGAAATTGGATTGAGTTTGAAAAGATTAAAAGATGGTTTTAAGCAAATTTATGGGGATTCGGTTTATAGTTTCCTGTTTGATTATAAAATGGAATATGCTCGTAAACTCCTGGACTCGGGAGAATATAATGTAAATGAAGTGGGCTTAAAGATAGGTTACAGCACCTCCAGTCATTTTATTGCGGCATTTAAAAAGAAATTTGGGACCACTCCCAAAAAATATATAATGTCATTACCTTCAGCAAATTAAATTCTACAATAATGAAATTATTTTTCAGACTAGTATTTTCAGGATTATTCGTTCTGAATTTTTTACCTACGGCAGCACAGGAAAATCGGGTTTTGGTCTTTAATAAAACCGAAGGTTATCATCATGAATCTATTCCAACCGGAACAGCAACTATAAAAAACCTGGGGGATCTCAACAATTTTAAAGTTACAGAAACCGATGATGCCGGTCAGTTTACAGAAAATAATCTTAAAAAATATCAATTAGTCATATTCCTAAGCACAACAGGAAATGTGCTCAACGAAGCACAGCAAAAGGCTTTTGAGAATTACATAAGTAAAGGTGGGAATTTTTTCGGGATACATGCCGCAACAGATACTGAATACGACTGGAAATGGTATGGAGATCTTGTGGGAGCGTATTTTTTGAGTCATCCCAAAATACAGGAAGCCAATGTTATAGTTGAAAAACCTTTACATCCCGCGGTAGCCCATTTGCCAAAAATCTGGACAAGAACAGACGAATGGTACAATTTAAAGGAGATTAGCCCGAAAATAAATGTGTTGCTGAGTTTGGATGAAACTTCTTATGAAGGCGGCGAAAATGGCGAAAATCATCCTATTGCCTGGTACAGGGAGTTGGAAGGTGGAGGAAAGTCAATTTATACCGGCGGTGGACATACTGAAGAATCCTATTCAGAACCAGCTTTTCAGAAGCATTTACTGCAATGTATTTTGTTTGCCCTGGAGGGAAAAAAATGAAAACTTGTTCTATCCTGTAATAGAAAAGAATACTAATAGGAATTCTTTCTTTCATATTAATATTATTATTTTTGTTTTGAAAAGAAAAAGTTATGAGTAAAGGCGTACTGCTTGTTAATCTGGGTTCCCCGGATAGCATCAACCCTAAAGACGTAAAGAAATATTTGGGAGAATTTTTGATGGATGAAAGGGTGATCGATGTGCCGCTATGGGCCAGAACGATTTTGGTTAAAGGGATTATTCTAAATACCCGCCCAAAACAATCTGCCGCTGCTTATCAAAAAATATGGTGGGAAGAAGGTTCACCCTTAATTGTACTTTCCAAAAGATTACGGGATAAAATTGACGAGATCACCTCTGTTCCAATTGTTTTGGCAATGAGATATGGAACTCCCAATATTAAATCGGGTTTACAGGAATTGCATGACCAGGGAGTAGATGAGGTCTTGGTATTTCCCCTCTATCCACAATTTGCCATGGCAACCACCGAAACTATTCTGGTGCTGGCAGAAGAATTGCGAAAGGAATATTTTCCTGAAATGAACTTCACTTCAATCCCTGCATTTTATAACCACCCGGATTATGTGAGTGTATTGGCAGAGAGTATTACTGAAAATTTGAAAAATGTTGAATATCAGCATATCTTGTTTTCCTATCATGGCGTTCCCGAGCGGCATATCAGGAAAAGCGATATTACAAAATCTCACTGCCAGATAGATGGCAGTTGTTGTAAAACCTCCTCTGAAGCGCATCAATATTGTTACAGGCACCAATGTTATGAGACTACGCGTTTGGTAGCTCAATATATGGGACTTAAAGAAAATGAGTACAGCGTTTCATTTCAGTCAAGATTAGGTTTTGATCCTTGGTTGCAGCCTTATACAGACAGGACCATAGAGCGTTTCGGAAAACAGGGCATGAAAAACCTGGCCATCGTAACCCCTGCATTCGTAAGTGATTGCCTTGAAACCCTGGAAGAAATTGCTATGGAAGGGGAGGAAATCTTTCACGAGGTAGGCGGGAAAACATTTACAGTTGTTCCATGTCTTAACGACAGGGAAGACTGGGTAAAAGTTCTTTCCCGTTGGATAGACGAGTGGGCTTTTTCCAAGCAGGTTGAGGCGTAATGGCAACATTAAATTCAGCGGCTCTGGGCAGTGAACCTATCGGGAAATTGCTGATCAGGCAGGCGGTCCCGGCATCTATTGGGATTCTTGTGATGTCGCTCAATATCCTGATAGACACCATTTTTGTTGGAAACTGGATAGGTTCTATTGCTATAGCCGCCATCAATGTGGTTTTGCCTGTTTCATTTTTTATCGCTGCTTTGGGAATTGCAATTGGGATTGGTGGCTCTTCTATTATTTCCAGGGCACTTGGTTCGGGAAAAAATGAAAAGGCCCTGAAAACCTTCGGGAATCAAATCAGCCTTACCCTTATTTTAACAATCCTGCTTGCTACTGTTGGGTTGACATTTGTCAATTCCATAATTCCTGCTTTTGGAGGAAAAGGCGATATATTTGAACCTGCAAAAATTTATTACACGGTAGTCCTTTACGGAGTTCCTTTTCTGGCGCTTTGTATGATGGGGAATAGCGTGATAAGGGCTGAAGGCAAACCCAAATTTGCGATGATCGCCATGATCATTCCTTCAGTAGGGAATTTGGTCCTGGATTACATTTTAATTATCGAGATGGATATGGGAATGCTTGGCGCAGCCTGGGCCACAACCATTTCTTATTTGTGTTGTTTCGCCTATGTGCTCTGGTTCTTTCTGTCAAAAAATTCAGATTTAAAGATCAACTGGACTCATTTCCGGTTCGATTTGTCCATTTTGAAAGAAACATCTTCTTTAGGTTTTGTCACGCTTGCAAGGCAGGCAGTGGTAAGTGTCACTTATTTATTGATGAACAATATAATGTTCCATTTGGGAGGAGAAGACTCTGTAACTGTGTACGCCATTATTGGCAGAATGCTCATGTTTGCCTTATTCCCAATTTTAGGGGTAACCCAGGGATTTTTGCCAATTGCAGGTTATAATTACGGGGCCCAACAATGGCATCGCGTTCGGAAGAGCATCAATACCGCGATTTTATATGCCAGTGTTTTGGCATTAATCGTCTTTGCCGGGATTATGTTTTTTTCTGAAGATATTGTGAGAATCTTCACGAACAATCCAAAAATAATTGCAGAAACCCCGCATGCCATGCGTTGGGTTTTTGCGGCCACTCCAATTATAGCTTTACAACTAATAGGCTCGGCTTATTTTCAGGCAATTGGTAAAGCCGTACCTGCTTTATTATTGACCTTGTCCAGGCAGGGATTCTTTTTTATTCCGCTGGTGTTGATCCTGCCGAAATATTTTGGTGAAATTGGAGTCTGGATATCTTTTCCCCTGGCGGATGTTCTTTCAACTATTCTGACCGGCTATTTCCTGAACCGGGAAATAAGGGAAAATCTATAGGTTGTGGAATGAAGGTTCTACTTTAATCCTGTTTGCAGTAATATTTTTGGTAATTGTGGGGATGCCGTCAATTGGATTTACGGGCTAATAGGGATCTTTTTGCTTTCAGCGATTTTGATGCCCGGATTCAAATTGTACCAGCAAATCCGTTTAAAAAATTCCAATGTCTAATAATGCCTGATATGGTGTGATAATTGATTATTTTAGCCTAACCACTGATAAAATTATATGAAGCTTTTAAAACTCTCTTTAAGGAATCGTATTTTTATTTCCATGATTTTACTGGTATTGGGTGCTTCCATATTAATTGCGGGGGTTACGGTTTTTCAATATAAAAAAGAGTCTGAGAATTATCACAGGGAGCGCCTGGAACGCAAGGAACAGGCTATCAGGGAAAACATCAAATTTGTACTTGCCAGTACCACGCACGTTGTGAACACTGAAAATATGCCCGTAATTCTAAAGGAAAGAGGCAAGATTTATGAAATTTCCCAGGTGCATGAAATGCAGCTCAATATTTATGATCTAAACGGGAAGTTGCTTATAAAATCCAGCGAATCTTTTTTCAGGGATACCACCAATGTTCAGATCCCCTCATATATTCTGAAAGAACTGGAAGCCTCCCGGAACAAGCGATACCTTAAGAGGTCGGAAGTCAACGGCCAGAAATTCCAATCGTCCTATACTTATATCACCGACAATAAATTCAAGCCCCTTGCCATCCTGTATTTGCCTTATTTACAAGACGACCAAATGCTCCGGAAAGACCTCAATGAATTTTTGTTTAAATTGGGAGAGGTATATCTTTTTATGCTTTTAATAGCTATTACGATGTCTTATTTCCTCTCTAAATACATCATAAAATCATTAAATATTATTTCCGAAAAGATTGTTCAAACCCGGCTTGATAAACGTAATCAAAAAATTGAGATCGAGAATGCTTCCGAGGAGATCTACGCCCTGGTATCGGCCTATAACTCTATGATAGACGAGTTGGAGGAAAGCGCCGTGAAACTAGCTACAGGAGAGCGGGAGCAGGCCTGGCGTGAGATGGCCAAACAGGTGGCGCACGAGATCAAAAACCCGCTTACCCCAATGCGGTTGAGTGTGCAGAGCTTTCAGAGAAATTTTGATCCCAATGATCCGGATATTCGTAAAAAAGTGGAAGAATACAGCAATACGCTGATATATCAGATAGATACCATGAGTACCATCGCTTCTGCATTTTCAAATTTCGCTAAAATGCCGGCGCAGCAAAATGAAATTTTGAATGTTCCCAAAATTGTAAAACTGGCATTGGATATTTTCAATGAAGATTACATTCTGTTCACATCAGAAAAAGAAGAGATTCTGGCGAAATTTGACAGGACCCAACTTATCCGGGTGGTGACCAATCTCGTCAAGAACGCCACGCAGGCACTTGAGGATGTAGAAAACCCGCGGATCCTGGTAAGGGTGGAAGAGGAAGAAACCGATGTTTGCATATCAGTTTCCGATAACGGGATAGGAATAACCGAAGAAAATAAGGAAAGGGTGTTTGAGCCTAAATTCACCACCAAATCCAGTGGAATGGGGCTGGGCCTTGCAATGGTAAAAAACCTTGTTGAAACCTACGGAGGCAGCATCACCTTTACCTCAAAAAGGAATAAAGGAACTATATTTACGGTACGATTTCCAAAATAAGCCCAAAATAGGGCAACACAAAGAATTATAATGATTTTCACCCCGGCTTGCCAAGGTAAATCCGAAAAATAATAATTTATGAATTACGAGAATATTTTAACTGAAAATGAAGAAGGAATTTTGCGAATTACGGTAAACCGACCTTCAAAACTTAACGCTTTAAACAAGGACACAATCCAGGAATTGCACCTGGCTTTTAAGAATGCCCAATCTGATCCTGATGTGAAAGTGATCATTCTGACAGGCAGCGGGGAAAAAGCATTTGTGGCCGGGGCCGATATCAGCGAATTTTTCGATTATTCAGCCAGGGAAGGAAAACAACTTGCGGCTGAAGGACAGGCAAAATTATTTGATTATGTCGCCAATTTTCCAAAACCCGTAATTGCCGCAGTAAACGGTTTTGCCCTTGGCGGCGGACTGGAACTCGCGATGGCGGCACATTTCAGAATTGCAAGTAACAATGCCAAAATGGGATTGCCGGAAGTTTCCCTTGGGGTTATTCCAGGTTATGGAGGCACTCAACGTTTGCCGCAACTTGTAGGAAAAGGCCGGGCCATGGAAATGATCATGACCGCCGGAATGATAGATGCCAATCAGGCCCTTCAATACAACCTGGTAAACCACGTAACCACTCAGGAAGAACTTCTGGATTTTGCTGGAAATCTTGCCAATAAGATCATGAGAAATTCATTAGTCGCCATCAGTTCTGCAATTAAAGCGATAAATGCCAATTTTGAAGACGGTGTGAATGGATTTGAGACCGAAATCGAGGAATTCGGGAGATGTTTTGGAACTGATGATTTTCAGGAAGGAACCACCGCATTCCTAAATAAACGCAAAGCCGAGTTCCCGGGGAAATAGTAGGGACGGACAATTGTCCGTCCCTTTGAAATCAAAAATGTCATGTAAGGACGGCCGATCGTCCCTCCATTTCGAAATCAAAATAACAGGTAGAAACAACAATTGTTAATCCCCACAATATAAAAAAAATATGGAATATTTCCTTTAATATGGAAATATTCCATATTTTTGTGATATGTCTGGTTCAAAAGATTATATAAAAGGAAGAGGGGCGCAACTGAATGTCACCAATAAATTTGATACCCACAGTCACAAATTCCGGGATGAATTTCTCAATTATTGTGCTGCGGAAGGGGAAGTAGGATCGGACGGCCGTCCGTTCCCTATCAAAAAATCAAAAACGGTTTTAATAGAAACTTTCCCTAAAACCATAGTCAATAAAATCACTAGCCCAGATGTGGGAATGGGGTATTCCCTGAATCCTTATCAGGGTTGTGAACACGGATGTGTTTACTGTTATGCAAGAAATACCCATGAATATTGGGGTTACAGTGCAGGTTTAGATTTTGAACAAAAGATCCTGGTTAAGAGGAATGCGGTGGAACTGCTTGAAAAAAAGTTGCAAAGTAAAAACTGGCAGGCTGCTCCCATTGTATTGTCGGGAAATACCGATTGCTACCAGCCAACCGAAAAAAATCTTCAAATCACAAGAGGGCTTTTGCAAACCTTTTTAAAATACAAACATCCGGTGGGAATTATCACCAAAAACGCCTTGGTGCAGAGGGATATTGACATCTTAAAAGAACTGGCAGCAGATAATTTAGTACACGTAAATCTCTCTATTACTTCACTGGATGAAGAAATTAGACGAATGATGGAACCGCGAACTGCAAGTGTAACAAAGCGACTTGAAACCCTGGAAAAACTTTCTTCAGAAAATATCCCGGTAAGCGTGATGATGGCGCCAATTATTCCCGGAATTAACAGCCACGAAATTTTGCCTTTGGTAAAAGCGGTTGCCGAAAGGGGCGCCTTGAGCGTGGGATACACAATGGTACGATTGAACGGCGCCATTGGTGGGATATTTTCCTATTGGATCAAAAAAACCTTGCCGGACAGGGCCGAAAAAGTTTTGCATCAAATTCAGGATTGTCATGCCGGAAATTTAAACGACAGCGAATTTGGAAGAAGAATGAAAGGAACAGGCAATATTGCAGAGCAAGTACATCAACAATTTAAAATAGCCCGAAAAAAATATCTTTCCGAAAGAAGTACTCCTAAATTAAACTGTGACCTGCACGCTCAGTATAAAACCGGGCAAATGAGTTTGTTTTGATTTTTTAAAATTGGTTGAGTTGTCTAAATAAATAGAACATTTAATTTATCAGGTTTTCAATTTTACTTCATTTTCTAAAGCTGCTCCTCTTTCAAAATCTGTTCGGTTTTTGATGGTGGTTGTTGCAATTTCCCCTAATGCTTCGTTTGTAAAAAAGCCCTGGTGGGATGTGATCAGAACATTGGGGTAACTTATAAGTTGCAGTATTAACTCATCCTGAATAATGCTTTCGGATAGATCCCTGAAAAATAAATTTTCTTCCTGTTCGTAAACATCCATTCCCAAATAGCCTAATTTCCCACTTTTTAATGCCTCAATAGTGTCTGATGTTTTAATTACAGCACCTCTACATGTATTAATGATCATTGCCCCTTTTTTTATTTTATTATATGCATATCCGTTACTAATACCAAGTTGTTTCTAAAGCGGCAATAAGCAATCTATCAGATAATTTATCTCCAAAACATCTTCGGTTGAATTTATAACAGAATTCGTCCAAATAGTTTTGAACATAGTCCTGGTCTATACAATTATGATGAATACCTAAAAGCACTTTTTTCGCATTGCTT
>JAENXB010000084.1 GCA_016649785.1 Flavobacteriaceae bacterium | reverse complement strand
CCGCAGTGCCGTTTACTGTTCCTGCACCATTTTCATCAACCCAGGTATAACCACCACCAACACCAACAAAAGGATCAAACCAACTGTTATTAAGCAAGGTTCTTAGGTTGTAATTTATTGCTCCGTCTACTGCGTAGTATGACAAATCATCTACTGCCAAATCTCCAAACTTACTGATTTGGTTTACAGAACCTGCAAGTTCAGCTGCAAATCCGCTACCAATATATCTGGCAACGGATAGTTTTGAAACTGAAGGTAAAACGTTCCAGTGGTCTCCGGTATTAAAATATTCATCAAACATACCGCCTAAAGGAGCATCTTCTCCTGTTGGGTAAAAGTCAACCGCATTTACCCCAATACCAATGGCCCAGGGATTGTTTGCATCCTGTGCATTTACCGCGGTAAAGGTCAGGACAAATAATGAAGCTAATAAAAATCTGCTAAGATGTTTCATATTTGTTATTTTAGTTTTAAGTGTTAATTGAAGCAAAAGTATGCGCTAATTCAACATTAACAAAGTTAAATTTAATAAAGTTTTCTTAATAAAGCCTTGTATAGTACTGTTTCCAAGGCTTTTTTTTAAATAAAAATTGAAAAAACGTATATTAAAGTAAGCTTTTATATTGAATTTTTAATAATTCAGCTAAATTAAAATAAATATAATTAAAATATTTAACAATTTGAACAATTTTTTTCAAATCTTAAATTACTCCTAATTCCTTGCCCACTTTCGTAAATGCTTCGATAGCTTTATCCAAATGTTCCCTTTCATGAGCTGCAGAAAGTTGCACCCTTATCCGCGCTTTTCCCTTAGGTACAACAGGGAAAAAGAACCCAATCACATAAATTCCCTCTTCCAGCAAACGGTCAGCCATATTTTGGGATAGTTTAGCATCATAAAGCATCACAGGGACAATAGCGGAATCGCCATCTATAATATCAAATCCGGCGGATTTTATCTTTTCCTTGAAATATTTTGTATTTTCCTCTAATTTGTCCCGAAGCGAAGTGTTTCCTTTAAGCATTTCAAAAACCTTGATGGAAGCCCCAACGATTGCAGGCGCAAGTGAATTGGAGAACAAATAAGGCCTGGACCTTTGGCGAAGTAGTTCTATAATTTCTTTTTTACCGGTAGTATATCCTCCCATTGCCCCTCCCAGTGCTTTTCCAAGGGTTCCTGTAATGATGTCTATTCTTCCTAAAGCGTTTTTTTCTTCAAGAGTTCCTACTCCTGTTTTTCCAATAAATCCTGCAGCGTGACATTCGTCGATCATCACCATCGCATTATATTTATCGGCCAGATCACAAATTTTGTCCAAAGGAGCCACAACCCCGTCCATAGAAAAAACACCGTCGGTTACAATTAATTTAAAACGAACTCCTTTTTCATTGGCTGCGATAAGTTGTTTTTCCAGATCCTCCATATTGGCATTTTCATACCTGTATCTTGCCGCTTTGCATAAACGCACTCCATCTATTATAGAAGCGTGATTCAGGGAATCGGAAATAATGGCATCTTCTGCAGATAACAAAGGCTCAAAAATCCCTCCGTTCGCATCAAAACAGGCTGCGTATAAAATGGTGTCTTCAGTTCCGTAAAAATCGGCTATTTTACTTTCCAGTTCTTTGTGAATGTCCTGTGTTCCGCAAATAAACCGCACACTTGACATTCCAAAGCCGTGAGAATCCATGGTATCCTTGGCAGCCTGTATAACTTCCGGGTGTGAAGAAAGTCCCAAATAATTATTGGCACAAAAATTAATTACCTCTTGACCTGTGGAAATTTTTATCACTGCACCTTGCGGGGAAGTGATTATTCGTTCCTTTTTATAAAGACCGTTCTCTCTAATTTCTTCAATTTCCTTTTGTAAATGTTCTTTTATAGCTCCGTACATAGTTATAAGTTTTTTGTAAAATTAAACATCTTTTATACAAATGAGAGGCTCACTTCATTATTAATATAAACCAATATTTTATCGCTCACTTCAAAACCCATTTGGGTAAGTACTGTTGCATATTGTTCCATTTGCGCTTGGTGGGCAGGTTGGACATTTCCGGTTTTGTAATCTATGATGGTCAACTTATTTTGATTGCAATTCAGCCGGTCCGGTCTTAATATGTCGCCGTTGGGACTTATAATGTCTTGCTCCCTGTAAACTATATCTGAAGCTGAAAAATAGCAAGCCAGCTTTGGATGGGAGATTACTTCTGAAAGGAGTTTTTCTAATTCCTGTAATTGTGATCGGGAAAGGTTTTCTTCTTTTGAAAATTTTTCCAAAGCCTTGGGCAATTCATCTGAAGTATCTATTTCCGAAAGAATATTATGCACCAACAGGCCTTTATTGATCGCTTTCTCCTGATGGGAATCCCAAAGCGAACCAGATTTTGTCACAATATTAACTACCTCGCTGCGGGTAGGAGAGGAGTAATAATGCTCCTGAGTGATTGTTTTGGCACTTTCTTCCCTTTTATAGTTATCCAGATTTTTTGATCCAAATTCGTATGAAAGTTCGCCATTCCATTTGTTTTTAGATTTCAGGAATCCTATAAGCAAACCTGAAACTTTATTTTCGTATTCCTGATCATTTTTGTCAAGGTCGAAATTTGAAATAATGTATAATTGTTGGGATGCCCTGGTGAAGGCCACATATAACACATTTACGCTGTCAAATTCGCTTTGGTCCAGCAGTTCGTTATAAGCATTGGCTTCAAGCGCTCCCCAGTTCAGCATTTTATCGGATGCCTTAAAATATCCCACAGGAATATCGTTCAAACCCTCCGGCAAAGGCAGCCATAAATGGTCTCTTGCGATATCCCTGAGTTTGGTATTTGCAAAAGGATAAATTACAACCGGGAATTCCAATCCTTTCGACTTGTGAATGGTCAAAACCTGAACAGAGTGCTCGGTTTTGGGAGCTACTATGCTCAGTTTATCTTTTTGTTGTTCCCATTTTTCAAGAAAAGCGGAAATTCCGCCAAAATTTTTGGTGGTATTTTCAAAGAGAAAATCAAGGTAAAACTGGAGATAAGCATCAGAACTTTCAATAAGCGAGAAACTCCTTATTATATATTCTGCTGCTTCATACAGGGATAAAACCTGAAGTTCTTTTAAATTAAAATTGATCTGATACTCCTTCAGCCATTCAAAAATATACGTATGATCTTTCTGAAGATTTTTTCTGATGATTTGATACGGATTTTCAACTCTGAGTTTTTGGACTAAATAATTCAAAATTTCCAGTTTTAAATTATTGTCTTTTGAGTTGACCGAAAATTCCAACAAAGCATTGATAAAAAGCACTTCCGGCGAATTTGAGATCAATAAAGATTCTGAAGAAACTATAGATACCCCGTTTTCACTTAAATAATTTGCGATCGCAAAACCCTGTTTTCTTGTCCTGGTGAGCACGCAAATATCATTTTTTGACATTCCTCCGGCTTCCAGATCTTTTATGATTTCCAAAATTTTTGTCGGGTGCAGTTCCATTTCCTCCTGAACATTTTCAGTTTCCAAAAATGAAATATTCACATATCCCGAAAATGTTTTTTTAGGGACCTGACCGCTGCTTTCAAAAAGATCTTTATACGTGGGATTTTCAAATTTATTTGAAACAAATTCAAAAAATGAATTATTGAACTCCACTATAGTTTCCGCACTCCGGTAATTAAACGGAAGATCGATCACCATTTTATTGATATTAAACGGATTTTCCTGGTTGTAAAGGCTTATAAACTGTTCCGCCCTGCCGCCGCGAAACCGGTAAATAGACTGTTTTGCATCTCCTACCAGGGTAAGGCCCGCGCTTTCATTATTGGGATGTTCAGAAGACAAAGCGTAATCTATCAACGGGATTATATTCTGCCATTGCATCTCCGAAGTATCCTGAAACTCATCAATAAAATAATTCATGTACCGCTCTCCCAGGCGTTCATAAATAAAGGGAGCCGGCTGGTTATTGATCTCTGCCGCGATCGTGGGATTAAAATCGGAAATTAATATCAGGGAACGCTCCTTTTTTATGTTCTCAATTTCATTTGAAATTTCACTCAATAATGAGAGCGGAGTAATGTTTTTGCTGATCTCTTTTAAATATTCCCTTCTGAAAATTGCAGCCCGGGAAGTTTTAAAAAGCAGGGAGATCTCCGTGTGAGATTGATCCAAAAGATCCTTTTTTGATTGCGGAATAGATTTGGCGTACAATTTAGCGTCATCTATATTTAGTTGCCATTTCGCGCCAAAAGTGATATTGTAATTTTTTTGCTGAAGTTTATTAAAATAGTCAAAAAGATAACCGCCGCTAAAATTCTTCCTTTCCAAATCCGCCTCATTGACAATTGTAAAAAAAGCATCTGCAACATCAGCTATTTCCCTTTCGGTCAATTGCATTTGAGACCTTAATTTTATCGAAAAATCTTTAAAATTCTCAAGGGTCTTTCCTTTTAATAACCTGATATATTTCTGGTGATTTTCATTGGTGAGCAAGCCGGCGAATTTGAACAGATCCCTGGCAATGTCCCAATTTTTATCATCATCGGCTTTAGAAAGGGTATAATCCAGCAAAACCTTTGTGAGTATTTTATCTTCCCCCGCCCTGTCAATTAAGCGGTCCACCGCTTCCTGTAAAACCAAACTGATGTTTAATTCTACCTCAAAGTTTACCGGAATACCGAGATCTTTTGCAAAAGTCCGGATTATTTTATGTGTAAACCGGTCGATGGTAGAAATATCAAAGGCCGCGTAATTATGAAGAATGCTTTTAAGGATTTCCCGGGATCTTTTTTGGATTACCGCTTGAGTAAAGCCTGTTTCCAAGACAAGAGTTTCCATTAAAGATTGGTAATCGGCCGGACATTCTTTGGTAGCCAAAGCATTTAAATTCGCAATAACCCGCGATTTCATTTCTGCTACCGCTTTATTTGTAAAAGTGATCGCAAGGATATTTTTATAGGCATCTTTTGTTTTCGACCTCAAAAGCAAAAGTAAATACTCTTTAACCAGGGTAAAGGTTTTTCCGGAACCGGCGGAGGCGTTGTAAACTGTAAAGGTATTTGGGTTTGTCAATACGTTTTTTTTAAGTGTTCTAATATTTCTGTCCTTCTTTTTAATTTCTGCTAAAAACAGGGTTATAAAAAAGTAAACTAATGAGGGTTATATTTTTTTAAATTTAGCTGTAAAGTGTCTCATTATTGGAGCTTCCTCCGCAATTATGTAACCGGATTTTGCTTCTTCCCTGGTATCATAAATATTTTTTAATGCCGCGGCTATAAAATCCATGTGATTGTTTGTATAGGTTCTTCGGGGAATTGCAAGGCGTACCAATTCCAGTTCCGGAAACCTGTTTTCACGCGTTATTGGATCCCGATCTGCTAAAACTGTTCCTATTTCAACACCCCGAATTCCGCCGATTATGTAAATTTCAATGGCTAAAGCCTGTGCCCTGTATTCTTCCCTTGGAATTTTGGGGACAAATTTATTGGCGTCCAAAAATATGGCATGACCGCCAAACGGCTGCTGAACAGGAACCCCATATTCAACCAGTTTCTGGCCCAAATATGCTACCTGCTCTACCCTGCTTTCCAAATAATCAAATTCGGTTGCTTCGTCCAAACCTACAGACAACGCGCCCATATCACGACCATTCATTCCGCCATAAGTAATAAAACCTTCAAACATAATATTGAAAACTGTTGCCTGTTTAAAAACTTCATGATTATTTAAGGCTATAAATCCACCCATATTTACCAAACCATCTTTTTTGGCACTCATTGTCATTCCATCGCCATAGGAAAGTACTTCTTTGGCAATTTCCTTTATGGTTTTATTTTCATAACCGGGCTCGCGCTTTTTTATAAAATAAGCGTTTTCAGCAAAACGGGCCGCATCAAAATATAATGGAACATGATATTTTTTGCATAAAGCGGAAACCTCTTTTGTGTTTTGCATAGAAACAGGTTGGCCACCGGCACTGTTGCAGGTAATTGTGAGAACAATAAATGGGATTTTTTCTCTTGGATGGCTTTTAAAAACGGTTTCCAATTTTTTTAAATCGATATTTCCTTTAAAAGGATGGATAACGGATGTGTCAAAGGCTTCGTCAATTGTACAATCCACAGCTGTTGCTTTTCTGAATTCTATATGACCTTTCGTGGTATCAAAATGTGAATTTCCCGGAACAATGTCCCCTTCTTTTACCAAAACAGAGAACAAAACGTTTTCTGCTGCCCTTCCCTGGTGTGTTGGCAAAAAATATTCAAATCCGGTAATCTTTTTAACTGTATCCTTTAATTTTAAAAAAGAGGAAGAGCCGGCATAACTTTCATCTCCTATCATTATTTCAGCCCATTGCTGATCGCTCATTGCTCCGGTTCCGGAATCTGTTAACAGGTCGATAAAAACTTTGTCAGAGGTCAGGTTAAACAAATTATAATCTGCTTTTTGAATCCATTTTAACCGTTGTTCTTGTGTTGAACGTTTAATATGTTCAACCATTTTTATCCTATAAGGTTCTGCATATGGTAATTTCATAATAATATGTCTAAAAGTTTAAATTAAGAATTAAAAATTGATTGTAAATCACGAAGCTAATTTAAGGTTTGTCAAGGTGGTTTTTTGACGAATTGATCAAGAATTTCCTTTTTTTGTTGGGTTTTTTATTTAAAAAAGGTTTTGGCAATTTAATCTTTAAGTATTTTATAACATAAAAATATTTTTAATAGAATCCTTTATAACTAAATTTGATTTTAAGTAAATAATTATAAACTAAAAACACAGGATTATGGCTTTCGAGTTACCAAAACTAAAATACGCTTTTGATGCATTAGAACCACATATTGATGCAAGGACTATGGAAATTCATCACGATAAGCATCATGCGGGATATACCAGTAAATTAAATGATGCTATTGCCGGAACAGATAACGAAGGCAAGACCATTGAAAATATTCTTGAGAATTTAGACAAAGCTAATACCGCTGTAAGAAACAATGGTGGCGGATACTATAACCACAATTTGTATTGGGAAATTATGTCCCCAAATGGAGGAGGAAAACCTGAAGGTGAATTGGCGAAAGCTATAGATGCCGCTTATGGTTCTTTTGATGCATTCAAGGATGAGTTTTCTAAAGCAGGTGCAGGACAATTTGGTTCCGGATGGGCCTGGCTTTGTGCACATAAAGATGGAAAAGTAGAAATTTGTTCTACACCAAATCAGGATAATCCATTGATGCCCGGCGTAGGATGCGGCGGAACTCCGGTTTTGGGCATGGATGTCTGGGAACATGCATATTACCTTAATTATCAAAACAGACGACCAGATTACATCAATGCATTTTTTAATGTGATAGATTGGAAAGAAGTAGCTGCTAAATACTTAAAAGCAAAAGAGTAGCAGGTTAAAATGTCAGAATAAAAAAAGCTTGCCCGGGAGACCGGGCAAGCTTTTTTTATTTCATTATTGAACATAAAAAAAGGCGGATAAGAATCCACCTTTTTTTGCCCCAAATCTACCATTAACTTAACCTACTTATGCTATGGCTTTGCTAATATAAACAAAAACTAAGATCACGCAAATACTTTTAGATGAAGGGCACAGAAATTAGTTGAAATGCACAATCTTGTAATTAATTAATGTCAGATGTACGAAGCTGCCTAATAAGCCCTGTCTTTATTTCCTTCATAAAAATTGATAAAGGCCTTGTTTACTACCCTATTTCCTCCAAAAGTGGGATAATCTCCTGTAAAGTACCAGTCACCTAAGTTTTTAGGGCAGGCTTTATGCAGATTTTCAACAGTTTGGTAAATAATTTTTACCTCGGTTTTCACATCCGGTTCACTCAATAATTCGGCTATTTTATCTGAAATTTCCTGGTCGGTAAAAGGTTCGTAGATCTCTTTTACAAAGTTTTGAACCACATTGTCCTCCATATCAACCTGTTCTTTACATTTTAAGTAAACAGATTCTACAATATGATATTGATTGGTTTCTTTAAGCAATTCCAGGGTAGCCATAAACGCGATCAAATTTTCCAGACGAGCCATATCAATTCCGTAACAATCGGGATATCGTATTTGAGGTGCTGAGGAAACCACTAACAACTGTTTCGGATTTAGCCTGTCCATCATTTTGATGATACTC
The DNA here is from genome assembly GCA_016649785.1 of Flavobacteriaceae bacterium. Taxonomy (GTDB): domain Bacteria; phylum Bacteroidota; class Bacteroidia; order Flavobacteriales; family Flavobacteriaceae; genus Gillisia. Next base: position 2,604 of record JAENXB010000084.1, on the reverse strand, counting down.
TTTTTAAGGGTAGTTCCCCTAACAATGCTGTCGTCAATGATTACAAGGTTATCTTCGGGTTTTACCACTCCGTAGGTAATATCGTAAACGTGGGCCACCAAATCGTCCCGGCTGCTGTCTTCAGTAATAAATGTTCTTAGTTTAACATCTTTTATTGCAATTTTTTCCGTTCTTAAACGTAGGTCCAAAATTTCCTTTAGACGGGCATCGGTCAAGGTTTCTTTTTCAGCCAAAATAGCCCTATTCTTCTGTGCATTCAATTCATCCTGGGCGGCTTCCACCATTCCGTAGAATGAAGTTTCTGCAGTATTTGGGATATAAGAGAATACGGTGTTCAGAGTATCGTGGCCAATAGATTTTAATACTTCAGGCATCAATAATCTACCCAACATTTTCCGTTCTTTGTATATTTCGGCATCGCTCCCGCGTGAAAAATAGATGCGTTCAAAAGAACAGGCTTTGCGCTCTAAGGGTTCTAAAATCTCATCAATGGAAACCTCTCCGTTTTTCTTGGTAATTATAGCATGTCCCGGTGGTAATTCCAGCACCTTTTCAAAAGGAACGTTAAAAACGGTTTGAATTACGGGCCGCTCTGAAGCTACCACAACCACTTCATCATCATGGTAATAATATGCCGGACGAATTCCGGAGGGATCCCTTAGCACAAAGGAATCTCCGTGTCCAAACATGCCTACCATAGCATAGCCGCCATCCCAGTCTTTTGCCGATTTCCGCAAAATTTTAGCCACTTTTAACCTTTCACAAATTTCAGGGGAAGCGGACACTTTTGAGAAACCTTCTTTTTTGAGTTTTTTATAGAGTTTCCTAACTTCGTCATCCAGGAAATGACCTATTTTTTCCATTACTGTAACCGTGTCTGTATTTTCCTTTGGATGTTGTCCCAGTTCTACTAAATTATTGAACAATTGGACAGAGTTGGTCATATTGAAATTCCCGGCTACAATAAGATTTCGATGCATCCAGTTATTTTGCCGTAAAAACGGGTGCACACTTTCAATGCTGTTTTTTCCAAATGTTCCGTAACGCACATGGCCCATTAATAATTCTCCCACATAGGGAATGTGCTTTTTTTGAAGCGCCACATCCTGGGCATATTCCGGATTCTCGGCGATTTCCGTATTGATGCGCTCATTGATCTGTTGGAAAATATCCTGAATAGGTTGAGCGGCATTGGAACGTAAACGGCTTATATATCTGTCTCCCGGCGCCGTGTCTAACTTAATGCTGGCAAACCCGGCACCATCCTGGCCGCGGTTGTGTTGTTTCTCCATGAGCAAGTACATTTTATTTACGCCATAAAATGCAGTGCCATATTTTTCTTTGTAGAATTCCAATGGTTTTAAAAGTCGGATAAGTGCAATTCCACACTCATGTTTTAAAGCATCACTCATAATAGTTACCTTTCGGCTTCAATAGGGTTAAAAAAATCTTTGAATCAACTACTAAATCCCTGAAATTACAGGGCTTTAGTAGGCCTTAGTTCTATGTCAAATTGGGTTAAGCTCTTAAATTCCTGCAATCGGGAATCAATTTCATCTTTACTCAGGTTTTCCATTCTTTCTGTCCCAAATTTTTCAACACAAAAGGAGGCTAAATTGGAACCATAGATTACCGCGTTTTTCATATTTTCAAAAGAAATATCCTGGTTTTGGGTCAAATAACCGGTAAATCCTCCTGCAAAGGTGTCTCCTGCTCCGGTAGGGTCAAAAACTTCTTCCAGAGGAAGCGCGGGAGCAAAGAAGATTTGATCTTTGTGGAACAAAAGCGCCCCATGTTCTCCTTTTTTGATCACTACATATTTGGGTCCCATCTTTGCAATTTTTCTCGCAGATTTTAACAAAGAATGTTCCCCGGTAAGCTGGCGTGCTTCTTCATCATTAATGGTAATAACATCCACTTTTGCGATCACCTTTAAAAGATCATCCAGTGCATTGTCCATCCAAAAATTCATAGTATCCAGTACCGTCAATTTTGGCTTTTTTATTTGTTCAAGTACGCTTAATTGTACCAAAGGATGAAGGTTGCCCAACATCACAATATCCGCATCCAGATAATCCTTAGGGACTACAGGATTAAAATCTGCCAAAACATTTAATTGGGTTTCCAGTGTGTCCCGTGAATTTAGATCGTTATGGTACTTCCCACTCCAAAAGAAGGTTTTTCCTCCTTTTACAATTTCTATTCCTTCAATATTAATGCCTTTTTTGGTCAGTAAAGAAAGGTGTTCATCCGGAAAATCATCTCCAACAACCGAAACTATGGCATTGTCAATATTGAATTGTGAAGAAGATAAGCCGATATAAGTGGCGGCACCTCCCAGGATTTTATCGGTTTTACCAAAAGGGGTTTCAATTGCATCGAAGGCTACAGTACCTACTATCAATAATTTGCTCATAATTTAAGTTGAAAAATTTTGTGCAAAGATACGTTTTGTTTTTCGAGGAATTGGACAATTTTGAATTTTTAGCTGCTTCCAAATTGGGGTTTTTACTCCTGTTCAAATCCCTTATCTATCAATAATCTGGGTTGTTTGGAAGCGGCAACGGCAAGTGCGTCGCAGCGCTCGTTTTGAATATGGTTATT
>JAENXB010000227.1 GCA_016649785.1 Flavobacteriaceae bacterium | reverse complement strand
TAAATTGGCAGGCTACACCTTCTTTACCGACTATTACAAGGAGGTCAACGGTATAAATTAAAGAACCGCCGTGTACCGAACGGTATGCACGGTGGTGTGAGAGGACAGATAGGGAAATAATCCCTATCTTCCTACTCGATTTACAGGGTTTTTAAACCTGAAATTTTAATTGTAAGCATCTTAAAGATATAAATACCGCGTGAGGGATAGGAGCAAGCTACCATGTAGCGCGGATAGCCCGGCCCGAAGGGCACGCCATTAACAAAAAGGGGATAAGATAAAAGAGAATGGATTAAAGAGATAAGAAAAAGGGTTTAGCCAATTAAGCTAAACCCTTTCATAAATTGACAGAATATATTAAAAATTTAAATTAAACCACCGGAAGATCTCCGTTCCCTTTGGTTGGTAAATTGGATTTTCCCATTAAAAATATATCTATGTGACGTGCTGCTTCCCGACCTTCGGAAATAGCCCAAACTATAAGGGATTGTCCCCTACGCATATCGCCAGCCGTGAAAATATTAGGGATGTTCGTTTGGTAAGTGGGATCTGCTTTAATATTGGACCTGTTATCCAGTTTCAAACCCAATTCCTGACTCAATGTTTTTTCTGGTCCGGTAAATCCCATTGACAATAAAACCAGTTCACAAGGCCATTCTTTTTCAGACCCCTGAACCTCCTTAAGTTGTGGTCGTTGTCCGGGTTCTCCTTTAACCCATTCAATTTCTACCGTCTTAATTCCTTTAAGGTTCCCACCATCGTCTTTTACAAACTCTTTGGTATTGATGCGCCAATTTCTCTGCACACCTTCTTTATGTGAGAGTGTGGTTTTTAGAGTAAAGGGCCAGAAAGGCCATGGATTTTCAATTGTTCTATCCAGAGATGGCATCGGCATAATTTCAAAGTTGGTGACAGATTTCGCTCCGTGCCTGTTGGATGTCCCAACACAATCTGATCCTGTATCTCCACCACCAATTACGATTACATTTTTGTGATTGGCGGATAATTCTTCCGTAAGTTCTTTAAGCCCGTCAACTACCTGGTTATTGTTTTTGAGAAAATCCATTGCCTGGATTATACCCTTCGCATCGGCACCGGGAATGGGCAATGACCTTTTTTCCGTAGCGCCGCCACATAGCACGATTGTATCAAATTCCTGCAGGTTTATTACCGGATAATTTACACCAACATTGGTATTTGTTTTGAATGTAATGCCTTCTTTTTCCATCACTTCTAACCGTCGATCAATAATATGCTTTTCCAATTTAAAATCGGGGATTCCATATCGAAGTAAACCTCCAATTTTTTTATCCCTTTCAAAAACTGTTACGAGGTGGCCAGCCCGGTTTAATTGTTGGGCAGCAGCCAAACCTGCCGGTCCGGAGCCTACTACTGCAATGGTTTTTCCGGTACGGTGTTCAGGGGGTTCGGGTTTAATCCAGCCTTCTTTAAAACCTTTTTCAACAATATATTTTTCAATCATTTCAATAGCAACCGGAGGTTCTATAATTCCTAATACGCAAGCCGATTCGCAGGGTGCGGGACACAATCTTCCTGTGAATTCCGGAAAATTATTGGTGGAATGAAGGATCTTCAATGCTTTTTTCCAATCGTTTTTGTAAACTGCATGATTAAAATCAGGAATCAAATTTCCCACCGGGCATCCGCTGTGACAAAAAGGAACCCCGCAATCCATGCAGCGTCCTCCCTGTTCCTTCAATGCTTCATTGGGCAGATCCTTTGAAAATTCTTTATAATTCTTCACCCGTTCTGTAACAGGTATAGATTCCTCTACAGTTCTATCATATTCTAAAAATCCTCTTAATTTCCCCATGATTATGCTGTTTTGAATTCAGTTTTTTCCTTTATCATTTTTTCTTCTTTCAGTATTTGTAACGCCTTCTTATATTCCATAGGCATTACTTTTATGAACTTGCCGGAATCTTCTTCCCAATTATCAAGAATTTTCTTAGCGAGTTTACTTTCGGTATATAGAAAGTGTTTTTCTATAAGTTCCTTCAATTCATCCTGATCTTCAGGGGAAGGATGTTCCAGTTTGATCAATTCCATATTGAAATTATTGGGATCCATTTTGTTTTCCGGATTGTAGAGATAAGCAATTCCACCGCTCATACCTGCAGCAAAATTCCTTCCTGTTTTTCCCAGGATTACAGCGACTCCACCAGTCATATATTCACATCCGTGGTCGCCAATTCCTTCAATTACGGCTTTAGCACCGGAGTTTCGTACACAAAACCGTTCCCCACCTATCCCATTTATATAGGCTTCCCCGTTAATGGCACCGTATAAGGCTACATTTCCAATTATGACATTTTCATGGGACTTGAATGTGGCCAATTTGGGTACCCTAACGCTAAGTGTTGCGCCGGAAAGACCTTTTCCAAAATAATCGTTGGTGTTTCCTTCAACATTTAAGGTGAGTCCCTTAGTGGAAAAAGCTCCAAAACTTTGACCTGCAGACCCGCTGAAATTTAAGGTTAATGTATTTTCAGGCAATCCTTTTTCTCCGTGAATCTTTGTAATTTCGTTGCTGATGATGGCCCCGGTGGTCCTGTCCATATTATTGATAGGGAAATCCAGGCTCATTTTTTCTTTCCTGTAGATGGCCGGATGCGCTTTTTTCAATATTTTAAAATCCAGTACATTTTCCAGGCAGTGATCTTGCTTTTGGGTATTATGAAGCGGTCTGTCTTTTTTAATTTTCGGCTTGTATAAGATATTTGATAGATCTACTCCCTGGGCTTTGTAATGTTCAATGGCTTTATTCATTTCCAGTTTTTGGCTTTGTCCCACCATTTCATTTAAATTCCTAAAGCCGAGATCGGCCATAATTTGTCTTAATTCCTGGGCGACGAAATACATGAAATTAATTACATCTTCCGGAGTACCCTTAAAATTCTTTCTCAATTCGGGATCCTGGGTTGCAATTCCAACCGGGCAGGTGTTAAGATGACAGGCACGCATCATAATGCAACCTGTTGCAACCAAAGGAGCGGTGGAAAAACCAAATTCTTCGGCGCCCAATAAACAAGCTACGGCTACATCGCGCCCTGTTTTTAGCTGTCCGTCACATTCCACAATTATTCGGCTCCTCAGGTTATTGAGAAGTAAAGTTTGCTGCGCTTCGGCCAGTCCGAGTTCCCAGGGCAAACCTGCGTGTTTTAACGATGTTAATGGAGAAGCACCAGTTCCTCCGTCATATCCCGATATTAAAACTACATCGCCCTTGGCTTTTGCAACCCCGGCAGCAATGGTTCCTATTCCTACTTTTGAAACCAGTTTTACATTGATCCGGGCTTCCCGGTTGGCATTTTTTAAATCGAATATAAGCTGGGCCAAATCTTCAATAGAATAAATATCATGGTGTGGGGGAGGAGAAATCAAGCCAACATAAGGGGTAGAATTTCGTATTTTGGCAATATAAGGGGATACTTTTGGTCCTGGAAGTTGTCCGCCTTCTCCGGGTTTTGCACCCTGCGCCATTTTGATCTGAATTTCGGTCGCGCTGCTCAAATAATTTATGGAAACTCCAAATCGGCCTGAAGCCACCTGTTTAATGGAGCTATTTCTCCAATTTCCATCCATATCTTTATTAAAACGTTGCGGATCTTCCCCGCCTTCTCCGGAATTGCTTTTGGCATTCATCCGGTTCATAGCAATGGCAAGGGTTTCGTGAGCTTCCTGACTTATTGCCCCTAGAGACATCGCCCCGGTTTTAAAGCGTTTTACAATCTCTGTCCAGGGCTCAACTTCCTCAATAGGGATTGGATTGAGGTCCTTAAATTTGAACATTCCCCGCAAGGTCATCAGGTTTTCACTTTGTTCATTTATGAGTTTTGAATATTCCTCATAACTTTTGTGATTGTTTTGTTTAACGGCCTGTTGAAGTTTGGCAATACTCGCAGGATTAAACATATGTCTTTCGCTATTTCGCCTCCATCGGTAATCCCCGCCAATTTCCAGATCCAGATCGGTAATGGAAACCTGTGGATTGAATGCGTTTTCAAAGCGTTTTTGAATTTCTTTCTCTATTTCATACAACCCAATGCCTTCAATGCGGGTTGGAGTATTGACAAAATATTTGTCCACGAATTTTTTGTGTAGACCCAGAATTTCAAAGATTTGTGCTGCACGATAAGAATTCAGGGTAGAAATTCCAATTTTATTCATAATTTTTAAAATGCCTTTTCCTATAGCTGTATTGAAATTTCGAACAGCTACTTCTGCATCTTCAACCCCTATTTCCTTATTCTTCACCAATTTTCTGATGATCTCATTCACCATATAAG
>JAENXB010000293.1 GCA_016649785.1 Flavobacteriaceae bacterium | reverse complement strand
TAAAAGATTTTTCAAACAAATAATCGATTTTATTATTGCTTTTACGGCATTGGTAATTTTAAGTCCCCTACTATTAATAGTCGTGATTTTATTAGGTTTTGCCAATAAAGGGAATCCTTTTTTCTTTCAAAACCGGCCCGGAAAAGACGAACGGATTTTTAAAATTGTCAAGTTCAGGACCATGACCAATGAGCGGGATGAGAATGGAATTTTATTGCCCGATGCAGATAGATTGACCGGGATAGGCAAATTTGTAAGAAAAACATCTATCGATGAAATTCCGCAACTGATCAATGTTTTATTGGGAGATATGAGTTTAATTGGTCCTAGGCCATTGTTGCCTGAATATCTGCCAATTTTTGATGAGAGACAGAAAAAAAGACATTCTGTTCGGCCGGGGATTACTGGCTGGGCCCAGGTAAACGGCAGAAATGCCATCAGTTGGAACAAGAAATTTGAATACGATGTTTGGTATGTTGAAAACCTTTCTTTTACTTTGGATCTGAAAATTATTATTAAAACAATTAAAAAAGTGATCATTTCCGAAGGGATCAATACCCAGGATATGGCTACCACCGAACCTTTTAACGGCAATAATTGAATATGAATATATACGGGGCCAGCGGGCATGCAAAGGTAATTATAGATATAGCAAAATCCTGTGAACTTCAAATAGATGCTATTTTTGATGATGATCTTCAATTAACTGAAGTTTCCGGATATCAGGTTGTTCACACTCTTTCAAATGAACTTTTAAGGCGTGGAACGGTATTGGCAATTGGGGATAATAGGATCAGAAAATTGGTGGCCGAAAAATTTGAGGGGAAATTCCAAAATGGGATTTTTCACAGTTCGGCTGTACTTTCACCCACCGTTATAATTGGCGCGGGAACTGTTGTCATGTCCAATGCTTCTATCAATGCCGAGGTTATTATTGGCGATCACTGCATTATAAACACCGGTGCAACTGTGGAACATGAATGTCAATTAGGGGATTTTGTTCACATATCTCCTAATGCCGCCCTTGCCGGCGATGTAATTGTTGGTGAAGGTTCCCATATTGGCATTGGAGCTGTGGTTATTCCCGGAGTGAAAATTGGGAAATGGGTTACTATTGGGGCCGGGGCTGTGGTTTTGGAAGATATTCCTGATTTCGCCGTGGTTGTTGGAAATCCGGGAAAAATTATTAAATACAATCATTTAGAGAATGAATAAAGAAAAAATATGGCTATCTTCTCCCCATATGGGAGGAACAGAACAGGATTATATAAAACAGGCATTTGATAAAAACTGGATAGCCCCGTTGGGACCAAATGTTAACGGATTTGAAGAAGATCTCAAAAAATATTTATCTCTAAACTCTACCCCCTTTAGGGGGGCAGGGGGGGTCGCAGCCCTTAGTTCGGGTACGGCAGCCCTTCATTTAGCTCTTATCCTGTTAGGGGTAAAACCGGGAGATGAAGTGCTTTGCCAAAGTATGACCTTTGCCGCTTCTGCCAATCCAATTGCCTATTTAGGTGCGATCCCTGTATTTATTGATAGCGAGAGGGATACCTTGAATTTATCCCCAATTCATCTGGAAGAAGCAATAAAAGACAGGATCTCAAAGGGAAAAACCCCGAAAGCAATTATTGCCGTACATTTATACGGTATGCCATATAAAGTTGAAGAAATTCAGAATATATCAAAAAAATACAATATCCCGGTAATTGAGGATAGTGCCGAAGCTTTGGGAAGTTCCTATAAAGGACAAAAATGCGGTACTTTTGGGGATCTGGGAGTGCTTTCATTTAACGGAAACAAAATAATAACGACTTCCGGAGGTGGAGCGCTTGTAACACGAAACGATGCCAATAAACAAAAAGCGGTGTTTTTGGCTACACAGGCAAGGGACGATGCTCCACATTATCAGCATAGCGAAATTGGATATAATTACCGGTTGAGCAATATTTGTGCTGGAATAGGAAGAGGCCAAATGGAAATTTTGGACAAACATGTTGCACTTCGCAGAAAAATGAACGAATTTTATAAAAATTTATTTGCGTCCATTCCCGGAATTGAGGTATTTAATGAACCAAATGAGGATTATTTTTGTAATAATTGGCTATCAGTTATCAGTGTAGATAAGTCTCAGACAAACGGTATTTCCCGTGAAGATTTGCGCTTATTTCTTGAAAAGGAGAATATTGAGTGCAGGCCTTTATGGAAACCCATGCATATGCAACCGGTGTTTTCCGGGACAGCATTTTACGGAAGCGGGGTAGCTGAAGAGTTTTTTGAAAACGGATTGTGTTTGCCTTCCGGGTCAAATTTAACCGATGATGACAGGGAAAGAATTGCATCTTCAGTTAAAAATTGTTTTAAAAGTTAGTTGTAATTTATATTAGAAAAATGTTGAACCGCATAAAAAATGCTCTTAAGTTTAGCTTATCCGGTGAAGATACCAGATTAGATTTGCGCAATATCAAATACTTGCCGAGATGGGCAGTATTTCTTATTGATATTTTTTTGGTGGCGTTTTCAACCTTTTTAACTATTTTAATAATAATCGACCTTACTCCAAACTATTATACACTTTTAGATTTTCCATTAAAGACCCTTTTGATTATCCTGGTAAACACCCTATTTTTTCTTGTGTTTAAGACCTATGCCGGGATTATTCGGCATTCTTCCAATATAGATGCCTTAAAACTCATGCTGGCTACAGTTTGTTCCTTTATAAGCCTTGCATTTATAAGTTACATCACTTATTTTGTGATTGGCCATAAAATCTTTCTAATTGGAGGTTTGTTGATCAATCTATGGATCTCTTTTTCGATGTTGTTTTTATTCAGGTT
>JAENXB010000398.1 GCA_016649785.1 Flavobacteriaceae bacterium | reverse complement strand
TCCATACCTGTCAATGCCTTGATGCCCATCGAGGGGACTCCTTTTGAAAACATCAGCCCACTGACCGAAAATGATATATTAAGAGTAATTGCCATGTTTCGTTTTTTAAATCCCACTGCTGCTATCCGGCTCGCCGCCGGCAGAAGTCTTCTGGAAGAATCCGGAAAAAAAACTTTCCTTTCAGGTGCAAATGCCACAATAACGGGCGACCTATTAACAACCTCCGGAAACAATATTGATCAGGACAGGGAAATGCTGATCCGGCTGGGTTTCCAAATTTAACCGGCCAGGAATTCCAAGGCAGCAGGATCCTCTCCCTTTAAGCCTTCTTTTTGCTTTTTCCACTGTCTATTCTTTTTTTATTTTCCTCCACTCTGAATTGTACCATTTTTAAGATCAAATCATAAGGAATCGGTTCATCCAGGGGGAATTGAACAGCTCCCTTTGAGCATTTATAAGGGTTCAACTCTGTTTTAAAAGCCTCAATACCGCTTGGTGTGGGATAAAATCCAATATGCTTTTTATAACCGGCAAAATGAACAAGATTGGAGCCCAAAAAAAAGGTGGGCATTTGATAACTTATTTTTTCCTGGGCTTCGGGTGCTCCTGCTCTTATAATTTGCCTGATTTTTTCAAGTTTTTCCTGCACTCCTCAATCCAGTATACATCCGGTTTACTCTCATCCACGGGATTAATGGCATGGGGCAGATTATCGAATACCACAGGCGCTTTAGCCTCCAGTCCAATCTTTAAAACTTCACCATTTAAGGGTGTTGGCTGGACTGGAGCCAAAGGGTATTATATCCGAACTGATTCGGAACAAACGTATATTTACCCTTTTATTGTAATCGATAATATTTTCAAGTGCATTCAAATTATGAGAAATTATTTCCATCAGTTTCTCATCGGTGGCGTTTTTCTGTATGCAGCTTTTCTGACTGGTATTGGAAACCCCAAGCCTCACACAGGCATAACCTATACTCATTTACGGTTTTTTTTGCGGGGATACTCCCTCTTTCACATGGCGGGCATCCTCTATAGAATAAAAAGCATTGGTATGAGACTTATTCAATTTAGTCCAACATGAGCACCCTCATCAGCCTGTGTCAAGTAAAAACTAAAAAAACAAGCCGCATTTTGCAATACGACTTTAATATACGTTGAAATTGATAGTGCCTCTTTTTTCACAAATATGCCTTAGTAAAACTATAATACCTTATCTATTATTTCTTGGATAATGTTA
>JAENXB010000261.1 GCA_016649785.1 Flavobacteriaceae bacterium | reverse complement strand
TTTATAAGACATTTCCCTGAAATTGGCTGAAAAGCGACCTCTTCAAACCGTGGAAGGGAGGGGATATCTATTGATTTATTTGAAAAATTTTCCATTAGGGAAGCCATTTTTTTTCAAAATTAGGTTTTCTTTTTTCCAGAAATGCATCTCTTCCTTCCTTGGCTTCATCTGTCATATACGCCAATCTGGTTGCTTCCCCGGCAAAAACCTGCTGGCCAACCATCCCGTCATCGGTAAGGTTCATTGCAAATTTCAACATTTTGATGGACATTGGCGATTTTGCCAAAATTTCCTGCGCCCACTCATAAGCCGTTGCTTCCAGGTCGGCATGAGGAATTACCGCGTTCACCATTCCCATTTCAAAAGCATCCCGGGCAGAATAATTGCGGCCTAAAAAGAAAATTTCCCTGGCGCGCTTCTGCCCTACCATTTTTGCGAGATACGCCGACCCGTAACCTCCGTCAAAACTGGTGACATCGGCATCGGTTTGTTTAAAGATCGCGTGTTCCTCACTTGCAAGGGTCAAATCGCAAACCACATGCAAACTATGGCCTCCGCCAACTGCCCATCCGGGAACTACCGCAATAACAACCTTCGGCATAAAACGGATGAGTCGCTGAACTTCCAGTATATTCAACCGGTGCATCCCGTCTTCTCCCACATATCCCTGATGGCCCCTGGCTTTTTGATCTCCACCGCTGCAAAACGAATAAACTCCGTCTTTGGTTGAAGGCCCTTCAGCCGATAAAAGCACAACGCCTATTGAAGTATCTTCCTGTGCATCGTAAAAAGCATCGAATAATTCACTGGTAGTTTTGGGCCTGAAAGCATTGCGCACATCGGGCCTGTTAAATGCAATTCTCGCTACTCCACCTGCTTTCTTATAAGTGATATCTTCATATTCCTTCGCGGTTTTCCAATCGATTTTATCCATCTGCTTTGTTTTTTGTAAAAATAGGATTTTTATTACAGATTTAATCGGTTTCAGGAATTTCACTGCCGGGAGAAACACCAATAAATTTGAATGGAGTCCAATAATTGCACAATTCTTGATATATTTGAAAAAACCTTAGAAATGAAAATATCAGGATTTCTATTTTTTCTTATACTTTCCTCCTATTTAGGAACTGCACAGGAAATTCCTGCTGTTGCCCGATCATCTTCTGAATTTATCATAAAACGACTTGAAATAACACCTTCCCTGACCAACCTGGCCCCAGAAATACCAAATACCGGGAAATTCCGGATAAGAACGGTGAATTTTGATAAAGAAATTGAACGCCGGGAAGTGAATATTTATGAGATGATGGCAATGGAGGAGCGAATGAGATCGCGAACTGTAGAACTCGCCCCGCCGGTATATGTACCCCAGGAAAGCGAGACTTTTTCTCTTTCCCGAAATGACAATTTTAGTGCCTCGCCAAGATTTTACAACCAAACTTTTAGTCCTGAGCTTCCTTCAAAAGGCACCAGGAATTCGGTTTATAAGGATGCTTCAGAAACCACCGGCTCTTATTACCTTAGAAGTTATTCGCCTTTTTACAGGCAAAGCAATTATTATTACTAATCCTTTTTTAAATAAATTCCGTCCTCTTTAATATCTATCAGGCGTTGTTTATATAAGGTTCCAATAGCCTTTTTAAAGCTTTTCTTGCTCATTTGAAGCACTCTTTGAACTTCCTTTGGGGAAGATTTATCGGTAAGCTTTAAATGACCTCCCTTCAATTCAATTTCATTCAGTATATCCTGGGCATTCGGCTCAATACTTCTATAACCGGGACGTTGCAGGGTAATGTCAATTTTCCCGTCGGGACGGGTTTTCTTTACCCAGGCTTTTAATCGGTCTCCCGGCTGCAGATCCTGAAAAATATCGTCTTTAAAGATCAATCCCTGATGAATTTCATTTACAATTACATTCATTCCCAGATCTGTAGGATTGGCTACAATTATATTAACCTCCTGAAAAGGTTCTACCGTAATATCGCTATTGTCCAGAAATGCATTGGTTTTACTGGAACCAACCAATCTTCCGCTTTCCTCATCCAAATAACAGAAAATAAGGTACCAGCTTCCCTTGCGCATTTTGGAAGCCATTTCCCTGTAAGGCACAAAAAGATGTTTTTCCAGGCCCCAGTCTAAAAATGCGCCAATATCAGAAACCTCAACACACTTGAGATATGCGAATTCATCTAATTTAACATAGGGTTTCAGGGTAGTGGCTACAGGCCGTTCCTGATGGTCCAGATATACAAAAACCTCTATTTCATCTTCTAAACTGAAAGTTTCGGGTTTGTATTTATTAGGCAACAAAACCTCGTCACCTTCTTCGTTTCGTAAAAACAATCCGGGTTCGGTATCGCGATCTATAATTAATATGTGGTATTCACCAATTCCAAGCATAACTTTATTTTAAAACGCAAAGATACTTTTATTTTAACCGGGTTTTTATAGAAATCAAAAAATCCACTTCTCATCCCTGAAAAACGGATTTTTTAAACTTCTTTATTTAGGATTTCAATTAAAATGATTTTCTTTTTTAAAGTATTTTGCCAGTAAATAATAAACGATGGGCCGGTATTTATTCCGGTTTGATTTCCCGTATTTCTCAAGGACGGAATTCAGACCAACATCAAGCTTTTCATCGTCTTTTAAACCCAGTTTTTTAACGAGGAAATTTTTCTTTACTGTCTCCAGTACAGACGCGGAAGAACCCGAAATTGTTTCTGCATCACTGTTAAAAATGCTGGGGCCACAAGCTTTGGTCACCTTTCTTAACAAATCCACATCCAAATCTTTTTCAATTTTTTCTTTAAAGTCCAGGATATATTTCTCAACTTTTTCTTCAGTTTTTGTTGCCATATCTACTTATTTTTAAGTTTCCACTTAAATTTAATAAAAGGACAAAACAAAATATGAGATTTAAATGTTAAGTTTTCATATAATTAAAATACTCTAACAGCACCTCATCATTTATTTTTCGCGGAGTAAATATTTCCAGTAATTTTGGTTTTTCTGAAGTATTAAAAAACCCGTTTAATCGTTCTGACAGCTCTTCTGAAGTTTTAGCCGAAACATATTCAAAGCTATGCATCTCGCACAATGGTTTTGCATTCAGCTGATGGGTGGTTTCAAAATAAGTGTCAAAATTTTCGGAATTCTTATTTCCCGGTAAAATCCTGAAAATTCCGCCTCCTTCATTATTGAGCAGGATTATCCTGAAATTTGAAGGAATATAATTGTTCCAAAGCCCATTGCTGTCATAAAAAAGGCTCAGATCACCACAAATAAGCAAGGTTGGTTCCCTGTTTATTACGGCAGCTCCTACCGCGGTAGAAACGCTGCCGTCTATCCCGCTGGTGCCACGGTTGCAAAATATTTTCTGGGAGGGATCCCAGTTAAAAAGCTGGGCGTACCTCACGGTAGAACTATTTCC
>JAENXB010000006.1 GCA_016649785.1 Flavobacteriaceae bacterium | reverse complement strand
AATTAGGATAGGCCGCCAGAAAATCCCGACTTTTGGGAAGGAACGTTTACAAGGCCGGCTAATTTCTAAATTCCGGACCTTTGCTTTCCTCAAAAAATGGTAAATGGCGCAATGGGTTTGGAAGGTGAATCAATTGGCAGGGTGAAGTTCTAACCGGTCCCGGCAAGTACTTAGCGTGATAGGAGTTGAGATCCGGCGGACTCAGGCAAAAAAGTGCTTCCCGGAGTGGCTTGAAAGCTTAGGGAAATAGAAGAATATTATGTAAAAAAACTGACGTATCAACCTGTCATATAAGGTTGATACGTCAGTTTTTTTACATAATATAATCGTGTACATAATCTTTAGGTCCTAAAGGACTTGCAGGCATTATTGAAGTGTCATAATGGGCATATACCTTTCAGACTTCTGGTTCCATCTGCTGCTGTGAAAACAAAATCGGCTGTACATAATGCCTTCAGGATGTTTTTGCATATAGGTTTCACAATAGTGATGTCGGGTAACACCAAGGGGTTTTAAAAAGCATATATTTCACGGTAAATGGAATCCCAGTCCCAGGAGGAACAGTATCCTGAAAATCAAAAAGCTCAAACAAATAATTGTAGTCAAAGTCGGATGCCTCAAGAACAGTAAGATATTTTATTATATTTTTCCATGATTTGCCAAGGTTTTGGAATATTCTACTATTAGAAAGCCCATTTTTTTTTCAATATGATGATTTCTCGTATCTTAACATAATGGGGAAATATTTAGGAGATTTGGAAATAAAAAAAATATCCCAACCAAAATAATAACTTTTGTGTAATTTAAAAGTTATTTTTCTTTAATTTTGAATTCTTTAATCGATTAAATAATGCAGAAAAAGAAAGTTTCATTAAAAGACATAGCAAAAAAGGTAGGTGTTTCAATTGCCACGGTATCTTATGTGCTTTCTAAAGATAAGGAAAGTAAAGTGAGCTTGGCAGTTGCTGCAAGAGTGAAGAAAGCAGCCAAAGAGCTTAATTATCAACCAAACCAAATAGCAAAAAGTCTTAAGAGCGGTAAAACTTTTACCATAGGATTGATACTGGCTGATATTTCAAATCCTTTTTTTGCACATATAGCGAGAATAATTGAAGATGAAGCTTCCAAAAAAGGCTATACTGTTATTTTTGGCAGTTCAGATGAGAAAGCTGAAAAATCTTGGGATTTAATTCAGTTTCTTATTAACAGGCAGGTGGATGGATTTATTATAGCCCCTACCGAAGGTTCTCAGGAACAGATAAAGTATCTAAAAAACCAAAATATTCCTTTTGTTTTAATAGATAGATGCTTTCCTGAGTTGGTTACAAATTATGTGATAATTGATAATTTTAAAGCAGCTTTTGAGGCTGTTGATCGCCTGGTCAAAACTGCTAATAAGAAAATAGGGGTTATTGCATATTCTACCACTTTGCACCATATGAAAGAGAGAATACATGGCTATTATGAAGCAATGCATAAAAATGGTTTGGAAGTGAAAAAAGAATGGGTAAAAGAAATAGATTTTTTTGATATTAAAGAGGGCATTAAAACCGCAATTGATGAAATGCTTATGAATAAAAACCCTGTAAAGGCAATACTTTTTACTACCAACAGTCTGGCTATTCATGGATTAAAATATCTGGATGAGTTAAATTATAGGGTGCCGCAGAATATATCAATTGTTAGTTTTGATGAAGGGGAAGCCTTTGATTTTTATTATTGTCCTTTAACTCATATTAAGCAACCTCTCCTGGAGATTGGGAGAACAGCAGTAAAAATCCTTATTGAACAAATTTCGGATCCATCACTGGAGGAACAACAAATTTTAATGAATGCAACACTTATTGTTCGAAAATCCTGTGATAGGAGATAATTTTCTATGAGATCTTATAAGTTTTCCTACTTTTTTTTAGAAAAGAATGAAAAATTTTACAAAAATAAATGTGATTTCGTTTTTTCGTTTAATCGATTAAACATATATTTGAAGTAACATTTTTGCTTTGGTGCTTTCATTTAATCGTTTAAATTTATACTATGAAAAAATCTTATATTATTTTATTGATTTGTGTTTGGTCTGTAAGTTGTTTCTCGCAAAAGGACCCTAATAATGGTCTGGATTTGAGTCTTGGTAATATATTCCGTGTTTCTGACGCTCAAACTAGATCGATAAGTCCTGAAAATTTTACCGGGCAACCTGGTAAAGGCGGAATGGCAGAATTGGGAGATGGCACAGGAAGTTCTGCTGCACGCGACCTGGGTAAAGGTTGGAAAATCAGCCCATCAGTTATAATAAAAGCAGGGGAAACCTTTACCCTGGCAGAAATTACAGATGAAGGTGCAATTCAACATATTTGGATGACCCCTACTGGTAATTGGCGGTTTTCCATTCTTCGTATGTATTGGGACGATGAAAAAGAGCCCTCGGTTGAGGTTCCGGTCGGAGACTTTTTCGGAATGGGATGGGGGGAATACGCTCCTTTGAATTCGCAGCCCATCACAGTGAATCCTGGGAGTGCCTTTAATTCTTATTGGCCAATGCCATTTCGTAAAAAGTGCAGGATCACTATGGAAAATATGAGTGATCAGGAGATGAGGGTATATTATCAAATAGACTATACATTGACCGAAGTTCCTGATGATGCTGCTTATTTTCATGCTCAGTTTCGTAGAAGTAACCCTACCGAAGGATCCATTCACACTCTTGTTGATGGGATAAAAGGTAAGGGACATTATGTAGGCACCTATTTAGCTTGGCAGGTTAATAATAAAGGCTGGTGGGGCGAAGGTGAAATTAAATTTTTTATGGACGGTGATAAAAAATTTCCGACTATTGCCGGGACAGGAACTGAAGATTATTTCCTGGGCTCCTATAATTTTGAAAACAAACAGACAAACCAATACGAGGAATATTCTACCCCTTATGCTGGTTTGCATCAGGTTATAAGGCCGGATGGTATTTATAATTCTCAACAGCGTTTTGGACTTTACCGCTGGCATATTCTGGATCCTATCCGTTTTGAGAAAGACCTTAAGATAACCATTCAGGATCTGGGTTGGAGAAGTGGCGGTAGGTATTTACCGCAAAAATCGGATATAAGCTCCGTAGTTTATTGGTATCAACTAGAACCCCATGCATCATTTCCTCAATTGCCCTCTAAAAATAATCTGGAAGTCAATTAACATTTAATCTTAATTAAATTATGAGAAAATCTATAATTGTTTTGGCTATAACAGTTCCGCTACTGATTTCGTGCGGACAAGAAAAAGAAAAGAAAGAAAAAAATATGGATCAGGAGGAATTTGAAGCCGGAAGTTTTGGTTATGACCTTGATTTCCTGAGTAAAAAGGATACAAATTTAATTGTATTGGAACAAAATGGCAGCAGGGTCATAGTTTCCCCTAAATATCAGGCGAAGGTTTTTACCTCTTCGGCAGAAGGATTGAAGGGTACAAGTTTTGGCTGGATTAATTACGAAGCATTTCAGGGGGAAGAAGATCCTCACATGAATGCATACGGAGGGGAAAACAGGTTTTGGTTGGGTCCTGAAGGGAGTAAATTTTCCCTTTTTTTTAAACCAAATCACGAAATGGTTTTCGATAATTGGAAAACCCCTGCGGCTATAGATACTGAAAGTTGGGGGGTGATCAATAAAAGCAAAACTAGAGTTGAAATGCAAAAGGAAATGTCTTTGCTCAATTATTCTGGTACTCAACTGGAAATTAAAGCCAAAAGGGAAATAACGATCCTAGATAATCAACAGATTGAAGATATCCTGAATATTGACCTGGAAAACATTAATTCGGTCGGTTTTAATACCCGAAATTCTATAACCAATATTGGAGAATCTGCCTGGACAAAAGAAACTGGGGCTCCTTGCATTTGGATTCTTGATATGTTTACACCATCTGAAGAAACAGTAATTATTATTCCTTATAAAGAAGATACCGGTGGGAAAGTGGCAACCACCGATTATTTTGGTGAAATAACTGAAGACAGGATACACTATAGTGATGGGAAACTTTTTTTTAAAGCAGATGGTAATTCTCGCGGAAAATTAGGGGTTCCCCCACAAAGGGCAAAAACAATGGCAGGGAGCTATGATGCTGTAAATAAAATCCTCACGTTGACCCTTTTTGACGTTGATAATGATGCGATTTATTTAAATCAAGAGTGGACCCCGGAGAAAGATCCGTTGGAAGGAGATGCCATAAATGCCTATAATGATGGTCCATTGGAAGATGGTTCGCAGATGGGGCCCTTTTATGAAATAGAAAGTGTATCACCGGCAGCATTTTTAGAACCTGGAGAAGTTCTTGTTCATGAACATAGTGTTTTCCATTTTACCGGGGATGAAAGTCAGCTTAATGAAATATCAAAAAAGGTGCTTGATGTGGATCTTGAAGATCTTACGACTGCATTTCAGAAAAATAAATAATAAAAAAATTATTTGAACATGTTGAAAATTAGCAAATATCCTAGAATTGGAATTCGTCCCATTATTGATGGAAGGTTAGGCGGTGTAAGGGAATCACTGGAAGAAAAAACTATGGATATGGCCCGGACAGTGGCTGAGTTATTCATGAAAGAATTAAAATACCCAGATGGAGCCCCAGTTGAATGTGTAATCGCAGATTCCTGCATTGGGGGAGTTAAAGAAGCTGTGAATTGCGAAGAAAAATTTAAATTAGAAAATGTTGGTGTTTCACTCTCTGTAACCCCATGTTGGGCCTATGGTACAGAAACAATGGATTTTGATCCACACATTCCAAAAGGGATTTGGGGTTATAATGGCACAGAAAGGCCGGGAGGGGTTTATTTGGCTGCTACCCTAGCAGCTCATAATCAAAAAGGGCTACCTGCATTTGGTATATATGGACAGGACGTCCAAGATTTAAATGATCGGGAAATAACAGGGGATGTAAAAGAAAAACTATTGAGTTTTGCAAGAGCCGGGATTGCAGTGGCTTTGATGCGCGGTAAATCATATCTCGCTATCGGGAGTGTTTCGATGGGAATTTCCGGTTCTGCAGTTGACCCGGATTTTTTTCAGTCTTTCTTGGGAATGCGGAACGAATATGTGGATTCCACTGAGGTGCTTCGAAGAATTGAAAAAGGTATTTTTGATAAAGAGGAATTTAAAAAAGCATTGGCCTGGACTAAAAATAATTGTAAAGAAGGGGAAGACTTTAATGCTGAGGAAAAGAAGAGCTCTCGGGAACAAAAAGATAAAGACTGGGAGTTTGTAGTCAAAATGACACTTATTATCCGCGATTTGATGCAGGGAAATCCCAAACTTGAAGAAATTGGATATGGGGAAGAATCTTTTGGTCATGAGGCCATTGTTTCAGGTTTCCAGGGGCAGCGTCAATGGACCGATTTTTTGCCCAATGGGGATTTTTCAGAAGCTATTCTCAATTCCTCATTTGACTGGAACGGGATACGCTCTCCTTTTATGGTGGCTACCGAAAATGATGCCTTAAACGGAGTCTCCATGTTGTTCAATTTTCTTCTTACCAATACAGCACAAATTTTTGCCGATGTAAGGACTTATTGGAGTCCTGAGGCGGTAGAAAGGGTGACTGGATGGAAACCTGAAGGTCAGGCCGAAAACGGATTTATCCACTTACTCAATTCCGGCTCCGCTACCTTAGATGGAACAGGAAGGCAAACCAGAGATGGTAAACCAGTAATGAAACCTCATTGGGAAATTTCTGAAGAAGAAAAACAGGAATGCCTAGATGCAACAACCTGGTATCCAGCCAGTCTGGGATACTTTAGGGGTGGGGGGTATTCTTCCGGTTTCCTGACAAAAGGTGGAATGCCGGTAACTATGTGTAGGATAAATTTAGTAAAGGGGATTGGACCTACGCTTCAAATCGCTGAAGGATGGACTATAGATTTGCCCGGAAAAGTTCATAAAATCCTTGATGAAAGAACCGATCGTACCTGGCCAACCACATGGTTTGTGCCCCGCCTAACTAATGATGTAGCTTTTTCTGATGTTTATTCGGTAATGAGTAACTGGGGTGCGAATCACGGGGCCATTAGTTATTCACATATTGGAAAGGACCTCATTACCTTAGCCTCTATGCTTAGAATTCCGGTAAGTATGCACAATGTTGAAAAAGATAAAGTTTTCAGGCCAACTGCCTGGAATTCTTTTGGAATGGATAAAGAAGGTTCGGATTATCGGGCCTGTGAAAATTACGGGCCACTTTATAAATAATATTCAAAATTTATCAAGATTTACTTTAATAATGGATCGTATAACAATGGGGTTTAAAATTGTAATTAAATGAAAAACAAAGCATCAAAAATTTCTTTGATACAACCAGGGAATACCTGGCCTTTTATACTTGTTACCAGCCTTTTCTTTTTGTGGGGATTGGCCAACAACATGACAGATACTTTATTGGCGGCTTTTAAAAGAATCATGAGCATGACTGATTTCCAGACCTCCTGGATTCAAATGGCCTTTTATGGTTCCTATTTTCTACTTGCTTTGCCCGCCGCTATACTCATTAAGAGGTATTCCTATAAATCTGGGGTATTGACAGGTTTGGGAATGTTTATCCTTGGATCTTTGCTTTTTTATCCTGCCAGTATTACCATGGAATATGGGCATTTTTTAGCTGCCCTGTTTATCCTGGCCGGAGGATTATCAATTTTAGAAACCGCTGCAAATCCATATATTATAGCTATGGGACCCGAGGAAACCGGGACAAGGCGATTAAATTTGGCCCAGTCTTTCAATCCTATCGGATCGATAACTGGAGTGTTGCTGAGCAAGATTTTTATACTTTCTAACTTGAATTTATCAAGTGCGGAAGAACGTGCAGGAATGTTACCTGAAAATTTACAGGCAATCCAGACTGACGAACTAACTTCTGTGATGGGAACTTATGTGGGAGTAGCAGGGATTTTATTGGTGATATGGCTTTTGGTAAAGTTTACCAAAATGCCTGAAACCTCAGATAAAACTAATGGTCTCCAATTGGGGTCCAGCCTTAAAAGACTGGTAAAAAATCCAAACTATCGTTGGTCTGTTATAGCTCAATTTTTTTATATGGGTGCACAAATTGGGGTATGGTCGTATACCATAAGATATGTGATGCAGGAATTGAGTATGAATGAGGACAATGCCTCGACTTATTATTTAGGATCTATAATTTTATTTTCTGTATCCCGGTTTATTTTTACAGGTTTAATGAAATATTTTAGCCCACGGAATCTCCTTTTTTTAAGTGCCGTATGCGGGGCTATATGTACTTTGATTGTAATATATTCTGGGGGTTATATAGGAGTAGTTGCATTAGTGATAATCTCGGGCTTTATGTCTTTAATGTTCCCTACAATATACGGATTAGGAATGAGTAAGTTAGGTCGGGATACCAAAATAGGCGGTTCAGGACTAATAATGGCGATTTTAGGAGGAGCGGTTTTAACTGCGGTTCAGGGTCAGATTTCTGATCTTACCCAAAGTATCCATTTATCTTTTTATGTTCCATTTGCATGTTTTGTGGTAGTTGCCATTTATGCAATTATTCAAAAGAAAATTGAGCCTATTAAGCAGGTTGCAACACCTGTAGCTACCATTTAATATTTCGTTGACAAAAATTAGAATTAATTATCAATTACATTCAATGAATACTACTAAGGATTATGTTATAGGAATAGATTTCGGCACAAGCTCTGTAAGGTCCATTCTTGTTAATGCACATTCAGGAGAAGAAATGGCTTCATCAGAATTCTTTTATCCCCGATGGAAAGAAGGCCTGTATTGTGATGCATCAAAAAATCAGTTTAGACAACATCCTCTCGATTATATTGAAGGTTTGGAACACGGTGTGAAGGATTTATTATCTCAAATTAATTCAGAGGTTCAAGCCAATATAAGGGCTATTTCCATAGACACTACCGGGTCTACTCCCGTCGCGGTGGATAAAAAGGGAATCCCTCTTGCCCTGCATCCTGAATTTGAAGATAATCCAAATGCGATGTTTTTCTTATGGAAAGATCATTCTGCGGTAAAAGAGGCTGAAGAAATCAATCGGCTTGCTGAGAGATTTGATACAAATTATTTAAAGTATGTAGGAGGAATTTATTCCTCAGAGTGGTTTTGGGCAAAACTGCTGTATGCTTTCAGGGCGGATCCTAAAGTGGAAAAGGCTTGTTATACCTGGGTAGAGCATTGCGATTGGATGCCTTATTTGTTAACTGGTGGAGCAGATGTTTCACAAATGAAAAGGAGTGTTTGTGCTGCAGGGCACAAAGCTTTATGGGCCGAAGAATTTGGAGGTGTTCCACCGGAAGAGTTTTTTTCTGAGCTGGATCCTTTATTAGCAGGTTTCCGGAAAAGATTCCCGGATCGGACATTTTCTTCAGAAGAATCTGCAGGAAAACTGAGCCAGGAATGGGCAGATAAATTAGGATTGTCGGGCGAAGTTTCTGTGGGAGTCGGAGCTTTAGATGCACATATGGGTGCAGTAGGTGGGCAAATTAAACCTTTTTATCTAAGCAAGATAATGGGTACATCAACCTGTGATATGATGGTGGCACCAACCTCCACAGTTGATGGGTTGCTGGTAAAAGGGATTTGTGGACAAGTGGTTGGTTCAATTATTCCAGGAATGTTAGGAATGGAGGCCGGACAATCGGCATTTGGAGATATTTATGACTGGTTTAAGAATCTGATTACATGGCCGATCAAAATTATGCTCACTGAATCCTCCATCATTGATAATGAAACTGCATTCAAACTCCAGAAGGAACTTAATGATCAGATTCTCTATAAATTAAGCAACGAAGCTGCACTGCTACCACTTGATGAAAATGCAGAAATAGCAATAGATTGGATGAATGGAAGAAGAACTCCGGATGCGAATCAGCTTTTAAAAGGAGCAATCCTTGATTTAACTTTGGGCAGTAGCGCTCCAAAAGTATTCAGGAGTTTGGTTGAGGCAACTTGCTTTGGTTCGAAAAAAATAATAGAACGGTTTGAAGAAGAAGGAATTCCTATAAAGGGATTAATAGGGATTGGGGGCGTAGCAAAAAAAGCCACCTTTATTATGCAAATGATGGCCGATGTGACTGGGATGAAAATTATGGTTCACAACTCTGACCAAACGTGCGCTCTTGGAGCGTCGATGTTTGCAGCAACTGTTGCAGGTGTTTATTCAAAAGTGGAGGAAGCCATGGAAAATATGGGCCAGGGTTTTTCCGATGAATTTGTGCCTGATATGGAAAATAACAGGATCTACAATCTCCGTTATCAGCGGTATCAAAGATATTGTCAATTTATAGAAACAGAAAGCTCTAAAGAAATTATCAAACAGTAAAAGTGGACTGAAATTTAGGATTGGATTCTTTAAACTAATTCACCCTATTAAACGTGCATTTTCAATTGAAAAGATCAAAGGTGTAGGCATTTTGAGGTCAAAACTAAATTTAAACTATAAGTCATGAAGAAAGATTATTTTTTGATACTACTTGTTTTTTTGGTGGTAACTTGTTATGGCCAAGATAAAAAGGTGAGTGTCAGAACCGAGTTAGAAAGAATTTCGGATATTGGAAATCTTCCCAAATATATTGACAAAACAAAATTATTGCAGGTCTCGTCCTATGATACTACTGGAGGAAATAATGACGGGTTTAGCGGGCAATATTCCTTTATCCGTAAAAACCCTGATAGCTCTCTGGTTATTTTTGAAGAAACGGGGAATGGGGTAATAAACAGAATATGGACACCAACCCCAACAGAGGATACATTAGATTTTTATTTTGGAGGGGCCAATGACCCTTCCTACTCCATCAAATTTTCTGATCTTTTTTCTGGTGAGGTGTTTCCTTTTGTGGAGCCCCTTTCGGGGAATGAAATTGGAGGATTTTACACTTATTTCCCAATTCCCTTCGAAGATGACTGTAAAATTGTTTTCCGTGGAAAGAAACTGGAATTTTATCAGATTCAACATCAGGAGTATCCTGAAAACTCCAATATGGAAAATTTCTCAGGAATACTTTCTGCGCAAGCAAAGGCCGCTCTGAATAAATTGATTCAAGATTGGGAGCAGATCAAACCTTCTGGAGAAGTAACAAAGAAGGATCAGATCCTTGAACCTGGACAAAGCCTGACGTTGGCGGAATATAAGGAGGGTGGCAGAATTCTGGGCATTACTTTTCAAAATGCCAGCGCTTTTGAGGGATTAAACAAACAGATAGATATAAAGATCACTTGGGATAAAGACAAAGTCCCTGCTATTTATATGCCGGTAGCTGATTTTTTTGGATATGCTTTTGGAAAGGTGTCTATGCAAAGCTTATTGATAGGAACAAAGGACAATGTAAACTTTTTCTATTTTCCTATGCCTTTTGACAAAAGTGCAAAGATTGAATTGTTATATCGTTCTTCGGATACTCCAGAGAATGATGAACCTCTTCGGATCATTTCTGAAGTAACTGCATCCAAGGAAAAAAGACTACCAAATCAAGAAGGCAGGTTGTATGCCTCTTGGAACAAAAATATAGATGCTCCATTGGGTGAACCCCACATATTCTTAGAGGGAGAAGGCAAAGGGCATTACGTAGGAACTATACTTCAGAGCCAGGGTCGTACCCCTGGGATGACCATTTTTTTTGAAGGTGACGATATCACAATAATAGATGGAGAATTGAGAGTTCATGGAACAGGTTCGGAAGATTATTTTAACGGAGGCTGGTATGCACTTTTAGATCGGTGGGACCGAAAAGTCAGTCTGCCCTTACATGGTTCACTTGACTACTCCCTCCCTTACTCCCGGACAGGAGGATATCGTCTCTTCATCTCAGACAAGATGCCTTTTGAGAAGGAAATCTTACACACTATTGAACATGGCCCCGAAGAGAACAACGCACCAGTGGATTATACCTCGATTGCTTTTTATTATGCTGATGCCCCTGTGTCCGAGAACCCCGTGCCTCCAACAAACGAACTAAGCGGAACTTATGTTCCAAGTACCTATGTTCTCTACCCACAACTTATGAAGTTTAGTTTCAACGGAAAAGTAACAATGGCCGGAAATGATTGGCACGGTACTTCGGGTGGTCAGATTCGCATTGATCTCAGTGAATTCCCAGATGGCAAATACAAATTAATTGGAGATATAGAGAAATCGCCTGAAGGTGCAGAGGTAAGCATATGGCAAAGACAAAAAGAAAAGGTGGAGGTCGTTTCTTTTCAATCCGAAGAAAAAGAGGTAGAAGTAGGAAAGTATTTAGGTGAGGTAACTATAGATGAGTTTAATGAAACGATAACCTTAAGATTCAAAGAAGATGGGAATATTCACATCAATCGTTTGATCCTTGAAAAACAGGATGAATAGTTCCCAGGCTCTAAAACACCGGTTTTAAATGAATTTAATTAATCAATAAATGTAGACTTATGAAAAGAATCTTGCAATTGTTAACCCTCCTCTTATTTACGGGGAGCCTTTATTCACAGAGCCCTGTGGAGAAAGAGATTTTTGAACTTCGGGATTATTCCTCTGAAAGAATCTCAAGTTATGACAGAGCTGGTGCCAACGATGATGGTAACTGGAAAAATAAAATAAAATCTGGAGAAACCAGAGTTATCGGGGAAGTAAAAGGGCCTGGAATTTTTAAACACATCTGGATGACAGCGGCCACCGGAGAAGAGAATCATTTGAAGAAAATTGTACTTCGGATTTATTGGGATGGCGAAGAGAATCCCAGTGTTGAAGCACCATTAGGTGATTTCTTCGGACTTGGATTAGGAAGGTATTTCCTGTACGATTCAAAATATCTTTCTATTGGATCTCAGAAAGCCTTGAATGCTAACTTCCCTATGCCCTTCCGTGAATCAGCTAAAGTGACGATCACCAATGAAGGAGAGAACGCAATTGATGCTTTCTACTATAATATTGATTGGGAAAAGCACAAATCCTTACCGATTGATATTGCTTATTTTCATGCGCAATATAACCAAGCTGAACCGACACAGGGTTGGACTACTGACTGGGAAAGGAACGGCCAGCCGGAAATAAATAATAAAACTAATACTGGGGGTGAAGGTAACTATGTTATTATGGAGGCTAAAGGCAAAGGTCATTATATAGGAGTAACCCACAGTTTGATTCAAAATCAAGGAGACTGGTGGGGTGAAGGTGACGAAATGATATATATTGATGGTGAAGAAGAGGCAAACATTCACGGAACCGGGGCAGAGGATTATTATTTGGGCGCTTGGTGCTATGGAGGGTGTGGAATCAATTCTTTTGGACATGAAAAGCCCACCTTCCATTATTCAGAATATGGAAACCCTGTGAATGGAGGAGATGATAGAGGGGCTGAATGGATGGTTTATAGATTCCATTCGGAATCGCCCATAGTTTTTAATAAGTCCATTAAAGTCACTATTGAGCATGGTCATGCCAATCACAGATCAGATAACTATTATACCGTTGGATATTGGTATCAAACGGAACCTCATGCTGAATTCCCACCGCTACCTTCGGTAGAAGATCGAATTCCAGGATTGATCAATACGGAAGGTCCAACTCGGGGTAAGAACTGATTATGTTAAGTCTGATAGTTGAAAAGATATACCAGCTCATTTTTTGGACAAGTATACTCTTGCTTCCTGTAGATTTTTATGCTCAGGAATCATCCTCAGTAGATTGGATCAGGCCCAATGACGAGAGAGATAATGCTATGTGGGGAATTAAAGGTGGCATTGTGGTAGGACTTTGGCCAACCTCAATTGAGTACAAAGAGGGATCCTTCTCTGGTGGTCCAAGAGGACTATTCAGAATGGGTCTTGAGGCGAGTGGACAGATTCACATGTTGAACTTTATTGCTATAGAACCTGTAGTCGATGGCGAATTGGAATTTAGTGAAATATCGCCCTCGCGCGTTGATGGGAAATGGGGGAAATTGATGTGGGCAGGGGACCATAAGGATCCTGGTTCTTTTTATCCAGCTGCGGGAGCCAGAGGGGTAATTACCCATCCAGATCCAATTAACCCTGCGGTTGAACAGCTTTCCTTTTATATATTCTTAGAAAAATTTCTGAGTGGTGCTCATCCCTATATTAAAGTGAATATTCGAAGTGATAGGCCTGAAGAAATAGGTTTTGTGATCTACAATCGAGAAGGTAGCGCAGATATGGAGCGTTGTGTACTGACGGCTACAATGGGGAATTATTCCCGTATGCGGTTACTTCATTTAAATGAGGAAATTATTGATGCACGAAAATTGTACCAAGATTATGAAGATGTTCATTTTATTGAGAAAGAAGAGTATCCCAGAAAGGAAATATATCGAAATGCCCAGGGTGATTATCTCGCAGCAATAGAAACTAATGAATCCTTTTCTGAATTAGCTTCCTGGCCGCAAACACCAGAATATTTTGCCCGTCAGAACTGGAGATATTCTCCATTTTTCAAAATAGTTCAATACTGGAGGAAAGAAGGCAATCAAGCTAAGGAATCTCTAAGGGTTCGAGTAAATGGTCGGTCGACTTATTGGGCTGGTGCTAGTAATGACAAAAGCAGATATGTCAAAATTCCAGGAGGTCCAGCTTTTGAAAATTTTGAAATGAGAGAAGAATATTATGCTGGTCAGACATTCTATTTCGGAATCTCACGCAAACCTATTGAAAAGATTTTGGAATAGGAATAAGAATACATTATTTGAGGAGTAGTTCATATTCTAATATTTTTCATTACTGAACTAATTTTGTCTGATCGGAGGTGATCTCTAGTGAATAATTTTCAATATACCGGCAAAACTTGGAATATGGAATAGGAAATTCTCAGCACTATATCGATTTAGATTATAGCTTTCTAACATTAATATGAATAAAAATGTATTTTCCAATTTATTTAATCGTTTAAATTTGGAAATTAAAAAACTATTAGTACATTAGATAAATGTTAAGAAAACGTTATAGCATACAATCTTTTCAATTTTACGAAAACTTTTTTAATCGTTTAACCAATAAATTAAATAACTAATTATGTGTCATTTGAACTTTACTCACCGAACAAAAGAACATTATGATGAAAAATAATTCACAATTACATCACCTAATAGGATGTTCAGGAAACCAATGGAAAAAGAGGATGTCTCTTGCCTTGGTTATGCTTTTATTTACTTTTTTACAAGTTTTTCCAGCTAGTTTACAACAGATAATCACTGGAACTGTTGTTGATGAAGGGGGGATGCCTGTACCTGGGGTAGCTGTAGGATTGAAAGGTACCGATACTGGAACAACAACTGATTTTGACGGAAATTTTTCTCTGGAAGCTGCTTCGGATGACGCTTTGGTCTTTTCCTTTTTGGGTTTTAAGACCCAGGAAGTGCTGATTGACGGACAATCAAATCTATCTGTCACCTTAGAAGAAGATTTGGCTAAGTTGGATGAAGTCATAATTACCGGATACATGAGACAGAAAAAAGCCGATCTCACAGGGGCGGTAGCAACGGTTTCATCTGATGAAATAGAGAAAAATGTTTACTCGAATGTTATGCAAGGTCTTCAAGGAAGGTTACCAGGTGTGACTATAACCGGGGATGGTAGTCCTGGGGGAGGCACCAATATTCAAATACGTGGGTTAACTTCATTAAGATCTGCTCCTCCTCTGATAGTTATAGATGGTCTACCTACCAATGTAAACCTAAATGATATCAGTCCTAATGATATTGCATCGATACAAGTATTAAAGGATGCCGCTTCAGCTAGTATTTATGGTTCAAGGGCTGCCAGCGGTGTAATTTTAATTGAAACTAAAAAAGGAAAAGCTGGAGAAACAAAGATTGAATATAGAGGCTCTATGGGTGTTTCCAGTTTCATGAATCAGGTTGAAATGCTAAATACACAGCAGTATGGAGAAGCTTTTTGGCAGGCTGCTGTGAATGATGGCAGTGATCCAAATGCTATGACTCAAATCTACGATTATGATTGGCATGTGGATGAAAATGGTATTCCTGTTTTGGATAATGCAACCCCTCTTGATTGGCTGAATGATGAGCAAACTATGCCTTCTGCAGATACAGATTGGTTTGATGAAGGAACTCGATTAGGTATACAGAATAATCATAACCTTACCATGACTGGGGGATCAGAAAAATCAAAAAGTATGTTATCTCTTAATTATTATGAAAATCAGGGTACGCAAATTCATTCTTGGTTTCGGAGATATACTCTTCGTTTTAATTCGGAATACCAGGTTTTCAATGATCGTTTAACCATTGGGGAGAATATTTCATTATCTCATATGAACTGGAATAATCAAAGTCGTACTAATGAACTTGTTCGGATGCCATCAATTATTCCTGTCCATACCACGGATGGTGGGTGGGGAGGAACAGCAATGGCACTCGGTATGGATGATTACTGGAATCCTATAAGACAATTAACAATGGAGAAAGACAATGATAACAACAACTACACTATTGTAGGAAATATCTTTGCCGATTTGAAATTATTAAATAATCTTAATTTCAGAACATCATTTGGTGTAGAGTATAATTCTGGTAATTTCAGGCACATTGATTTTACATGGGTAGAAGGTGGTGGTAGAAGGGATATCAATAATGGGGTTAACACCGGTTGGAACCAGAACATAACGACAACCTTGACTAATACTTTAAATTACGAGTTGGTAACAGGTAATCATAATTTAAATGCAGTTGCGGGTATGGAGGCGGTGCAGTTTAATTTTATTGATTTAAGAGGTTACCGGCGCGATATTGAAGTTGAAGATTACGACTTTGGATATTTAAATGCAGCTACTG
Organism: Flavobacteriaceae bacterium; assembly: GCA_016649785.1. Taxonomy (GTDB): domain Bacteria; phylum Bacteroidota; class Bacteroidia; order Flavobacteriales; family Flavobacteriaceae; genus Gillisia. The sequence goes on along the minus strand of JAENXB010000006.1, from coordinate 11,072 downwards.
GTACGCAAGAAGTATATGGTGGAGGAGATGAATGGACACTACTCTCTTATTTTTCAAAATTTAATTATGTTTTTGATGAAAAGTATTTATTATCGGCCACTTTAAGGTATGATGGATCATCCAAATTCGGCGAAACCAATCAATATGGATTTTTTCCGGCTGCTTCTGCCGGTTGGAGAATCAGTGAAGAAAATTTCCTTAAGGACAGTGGCCTTGTTGAAAATCTGAAATTAAGGGCAAGTTGGGGAATGAATGGAAATTCCAATATACCTACTAATGCACTGGTGAATGTTTTTGATGCTTCCTACAATGATACGAGCTATGGACTTCGTGGCAATGAAACAGGTAGTTTATATTCCGGATATCGTAGAACTCATACAGGAAATCCTAATCTGAAATGGGAGTCTACTAGTCAGACAAATTTAGGAATTGATTTTGGTCTCTTAAATGGTGCTTTAGCTGGTTCTTTTGATTATTTTCATAAATATACCGATGGTATGTTATATGAACCTCCATATATCGCTGCTATCGGAGAGGGTGGATATCAATGGATTAACGCTGCAAATATGACTAATAAAGGTGCGGAACTTATAGTTTCCTATTTTGGAAATGGAGGCGATGATTTTTCTTATTCAATAACCGGAAATATTAGTACCTATAGAAATAAAATTGATGATTTGCCGGAGTCTGTAAAATATACCTTCGGAGGAAACGGTTTAGATGATGACATTCTTGGGAGACCCCGAAATTCACATTATGGTTTTATAGCAGATGGGCTATTTACTACTCAGGACCAGGTGGATAATTCTCCCTTACAACCTGGAAAAGGTTTAGGAAGAATTAAATATCGGGATTTAAATAATGATGGGCGTATTACCTGGGAACATGATCGCACCTGGTTAGGGGTAAGTGATCCCGATTTTGAGTATGGAATGAATTTCGAAGCAAAATATAAAAATTTCGATTTTTCAATGTTTTGGCAGGGAATAGCAGGAAATACAGTGTGGAATGATTGGAAAACCTACAGCGATTTTTGGAATGTTCATGTTCAGAAAGGTCTGAACCATCCGACTCGAATTTTAAATGCCTGGTCCCCGGCCAATCCGGACTCTGATATTCCTGCACTATCCTTAATCAATCCTAACGATGAATTAAGAGCTTCTACCTACTTTTTGGAATCTGGTTCTTATTTAAAAATGCGGCAAATAGAAATAGGATATTCTCTTCCGGAAAATGTTTTGTCTGCCCTTAGATTCCAAAATGCCCGGTTTTATGTTAGTGCTCAAAATATAATAAATATTAGTAAATCATGGGGAGATGACGCATATACAGGAATTGACCCGGAGAGTCCTTCGTCAGGGGCTTATGTTCGACCCCAGATCTTTTTAGCAGGAATAAATGTATCACTATAATTAAATTTTATAACGCGATGAATAATTTAAAAATTTATATATTTCTAGGTTTTCTGATAATTTCTTTGACCAGTTGTGAAGAGGATTTTTTGGATATCAAGCCTAAAGGTGTTCTTACAGAAGAACAGCTCCAAGACCCGGAACAGCTCGATGGTTTTGTCACTGCGGCTTATGCTTTTATGCCACGAACAGGGCCTTTTGAGAGTTATAATCCTTTTATTGCGAGTTTGAGATCGGATGACGCCTATAAAGGCGGAGGGGGGTTAAATGACCAGACCCCGTGGTATCAAATGGAGGTTTTAACATTTGTAAACCCCAGTGTAGGAAATAATGACGGTGCATGGTATCGCGCATACCAGGGAATTTCCCGCGCTAACACAGCCATACGGGCAATTCAGAATATTGATGAAGAGCAATATCCGCAAAAGCAAGAACGTTTGGCTGAAATGCGGTTTATACGAGGTTGGATCCATTTCAAGTTGAAAAGACGCTGGAAATGGATACCTTTTATTGATGAAACTGCAACCTCACAAGACATTCCACTTATCTCTAATCATCCAGAGGATATGCCGAATGATTTACCGCTTTGGCAAAAAATTGCTGATGACTTTCAATTTGCTGCAGAAAATCTTCCTCCGAAACAAGAGGAGGTCGGGAGGGCTAATCAATATGCCGCGAAAGCATATTTAGCCAATACTTTGCTTTGGATGGCTTATCCTCAAGGTGATAACAATCAGGTGACTGGGGTTGATGCTGAAAAACTTTCTGAGGCATTAATTCATATTAATGATATAATTGAAAGTGGAACTTTTAACTTAGCCTCCGATTTTGCTCATAATTTTATGTTAGAGTATGACAACGCCTCCAATGAATCAATTTGGGAATTGCAGTTCACTATTGACGATGGTACTCCTAGGGGGAACCTAAACGAAGGGAATGGTCTAACTGCTCCCTGGTGGAATCCTTATTTTAGTTGCTGTGATTTTCATAAAGCTTCTTATAATATGGTAAATGCCTTTCAGGTTAATGAAAATGGAGTACCTCGATTTGAAGATTTTAATGAATCAGAATTAGGCGGAAATTATGAAGAGTATTTCGGTAATAATTCCTTTGATCCAAGACTAGGGCATACAGTAGCTATTCCCGGGTTTCCCTATAAATATCAGGAAATAGCTTTTGATAGTACTGCATCGAGAGATCCTGGAATTTATGGTTATATGAATTCTATGAAAGAGAATGTTCGAACAGATAGCCCTGGCTTATTTGATGCGTTTTGGATGTTTAATTCCAAAAATCAAATGGAAATACGATATGCCGAAGTTCTTCTATGGAAAGCTGAAATACTTATTAAGCTCGGGCAACACCAAGCTGCCTTGCCTATTATAAATGAACTTAGGGAAAGGGCTGCAAATAGTGTGGAAAAATTGAAATTACCTGATGGAAGTTTTCCGACCAATTATCATGTAGAACCCTATGTGGATGGTGTTAATATTAGTTGGAATGCCGAGACGGCTTGGGATGCCTTGGTTTGGGAAAATAGGTTGGAAATGGCCATGGAAGGTCGTCGATTTTACGACCTTGTACGTTGGGGAATTGCAGGGGAAGTGATGAATAAATATTTTGAGAAGGAGGGTCAGCGACGTCCTTGGCTCGATGTCGCCTATTTCACAGTTGGACGGGATGAATTCCTTCCCATTCCACAAGATCAAATAAATTGGTCACGTGGCGTATATAAGCAGAATCCAGGATATTAAATTTTAATTTCAAATATTTAAGCTATGAAAAAATACCTATTATATTTTTCTGTTTTATGTCTGGTCTTTTCGACTAGTTGTTATAAGGATGAGGTAATTGACTCTAAACCGGGAGAATCCCTCGATCCGGTAACCAACCTCCAAGCACAGGTATCTGAAAATGATGTTTTGCTTTCCTGGGATCTTCCCTCTACTTATCCTTCTTCTATAATTCAACCGGTTTCTGTTCAAATCGAGGTAAGTATCAATGGAAAGAAGGAAGGGGGAGTCATGGTTATTGCAGATAATCCAGAAAGCTATATTTTTTCCACCTATGACCCGGAAAATGAGTATAGATTCACGGTCAAAGTTATGGCTAATATAGAAACAACTGAACCGCATGTTTCAGACTTGCTATATTCCTTGGGAGAAACAGTAGGGCTTTAAGAAGATTAAAGAAAATATTGGTTTTTTTGGTAAAAATGACTGGCGAACATGGAGTTTTTCATTTTCGCCGTAAATGCAATTATGATTGATTTTCTTCAGTTTTTTATAATAAAATAGCTAGTGGGAACAATCTTTTGGGGATAATAGAATTTAGTGGAAAACATTACATTTTTATAGGAAACAGTAGTAATAATTTAAAAATGTCTGAAACAACAATTTACGATGAAAAAAAATTCTAACCGCCGTTTGTTTTTAAAAAATTTAGGAGCGACAGGGTTGGGTGCTTCAATATTGCCTGGAATCCTTTTTACGCAAAAAGTAAACGGTCAGAATTCTGCCGAATTAAAGAATAAGGAGTCAAAGGAATATATTCTCAGGAAAAAAAAGCGGGAATATAATGCACCTTATTTCGGGGAATTATTAGGTAAGATAGCGTACCCAATAGGTGGAATGGGAGCAGGAATGTTTTGTCTGGAAGGTACAGGTTCTATTTCTCATATGTCCATTCGTCATCGTCCTGAATTGTATCATACCCCCAACATGTTTGCTGCTATCGCTGTTAAGGGGATCGAAAAAGGAGTTAAAGTACTAGAGGGGCCGGTTCCCGATTGGAAATTGTTTGGACCAAGGGGTACGGCGAATGGAGGACATGGATCTAATTTTGGATTACCACGTTTTAAGAAAGCTATTTTTAAAACCAATTTTCCTTTTGCTTCAATTAATCTGGAAGATGAAGATTTACCTCTTGATGTTGAACTCCTAGGCTGGAGCCCATTTATTCCAACGGATGAAGATAATTCTGGTCTTCCCGTTGGAGCTCTTGAATACAAGTTCGTGAATACTGGAAATGAGAGACTGGAAGTGGTCTTTTCATATAATTCGGAAAATTTTGTGCAATTCGGGGAGAACAAAGGGTCGATAAATGGGATTGCCAATGGATTCATTTTGAACCAAAAAGGAAAGGAGGAAAAGGCACATCTTAGTGGTCATTTCGCCGTTTTTACAGATGATGATAACACGGTAGTTGATCATTGTTGGTTTCGCGGTGGTTGGTTTGATCCACTTACTATGGTTTGGGACACAATAAAAGAAGCTAGACTCAAATCGAACGAGCCTGTAGCTGAAGGAGCTCCAGGCGCCTCGTTGTTCGTGCCTTTCGAATTGGAACCTGGTGAAGAAAGAACCGTTCGGGTAATGATGGCCTGGTATGTACCGGAGTCTGATTTAAAGTTTGGAGAAATAGGCGAGGATGAGGCTTGTGCGGGGTCTCCCAATTGTTGTACTTCTTTCACTACATTAGGCCCGGGGGGAGATCAACAACATACTGAACTTACATATAAACCCTGGTATGCAAGTAAGTTTAAGAATATTGACGAGGTAACAGCATACTGGAAGAAGAACTATAAGGAACTCCATGATAAATCACGCCTTTTTTCCGATGCATTCTATTCCAGTAGTTTACCACCAGAAGTTTTGGAGGCCGTTGCAGCCAACTTGACCATTCTAAAATCTCCTACGGTAATGAGGCAGTATGACGGACGCTTGTGGAACTGGGAAGGATGTAGCGACGATTGGGGTTGTTGTCACGGTTCGTGCACCCATGTATGGAATTACGCACAGGCCATTCCCCATTTATTTCCTGCCCTGGAAAGAAGCTTACGTCATGCGGAATATTGCGAAGATCAGAATACGGAAGGGCATCAGGTTTTTCGTTCAAACCTTCCAATTTCGCCAACCACACATGACTTTCATGCTGCCGCAGATGGGCAGCTTGGTGGAATAATGAAGGTTCACAGAGAATGGCGAATCAGTGGAGATAAAGAATGGCTCGAAAATATCTATCCCATGGTCAAAACCAGTATAGATTACTGTATTCGAACTTGGGATCCAGGGAGAAAAGGTGTTTTGGAAGAGCCTCATCACAACACCTATGACATCGAATTCTGGGGGCCAGATGGCATGTGTACCAGCTTCTATTTAGGGGCACTGTTGGCTATTTCAAAAATGGGAGGATTCTTGAAAGAGGATGTGTCATTATACAAAGAGCTCTATGTCAAGGGAAAAAAATATATGGAAACCGAACTCTATAACGGAGAATATTTTATTCAGGATATTCAATGGACCGGTCTGGAAGCTCCTAACCCTGTTGAAGCTCAATCTTTTCATACAGAATATTCAGAGGAAGCTCTTGCTGTGTTAAGAGAGGAAGGCCCTAAATATCAATATGGCAAAGGATGCCTTTCGGATGGGATTCTTGGAGGGTGGATAGCAAATATGTGCGGACTGGAAGACCCAGTAGATAAGGAGAAAATTAGAAGCCATTTAATGGCGGTCCATAAGTATAATCTCAAACCCGATTTAACTGACCATATCAATCCGCAGCGCCCTACTTATGCCCTTGGGAATGAGGGGGGCTTGCTCCTGTGTTCCTGGCCAAAGGGAGGAAAGCTTTCCCTGCCTTTTGTATACAGTAATGAAGTATGGACCGGAATTGAATACCAGGTAGCATCTCATTTGATGTTAATGGGACAGGTGGAAGAAGGACTGGAAATAGTTCGCTTTTGTCGTGACCGGTATGACGGTCGCGTAAGAAATCCTTTTAATGAATATGAATGTGGCGCGTGGTATGGCCGAGCATTGGCAAGCTATGGAATGATAGAAGGTCTAACAGGGGTGCGATACGATGCGGTTGATAAAGTATTGCATATAGATTCCAAAATTGGGGATTTCACCAGTTTTATTTCTACTGAAAAGGGATTTGGTACTGTGGAATTTCATAATGGACAGCCATCTTTGGATATTGCCATGGGGGAGATAGACGTGAAAAAGGTGCTTGTTTCAGGTCAGGAAGTAAAATTAAAAGTATGATCAAAGGTAAAAAATGAAATTACATTTAGTAAAAAATTTTTCGGAAAGTTGAATGCCTATGGGTATAAAGAATGACCGTTCGGAACCGATAGAAAGAGAAATGAGGATAGATTAATTACCAACAATCAAGGGGAAAAAATTGAAGGGTATTAAATTTAAGAGGAATCCCCAGATCCTGCTAATTAGAGCATAGTATGAATAGTAAATAAGATCCATGAACGTTAGAAATCAGACCATAGTATCGATTCGATATCTGCTAAAAAATAATAAAGGAGAAATATTAGAAGACCGAATGGAAGGAAATCCAGTCACTTATTGTCATGGCATTGGGCAGATTAGGCCAGAATTAGAGAAAAAGCTCTATGGTTTAGAAATTGGGGACAAGAAAACTTTTAATTTTTCACAAGAATTTAGCGGGTGCGGCAAAAATAACCAATATTCCTGTGAGGTAATTATAGATAATATCAGATGGGCCAGTGAAGAAGTATTGAGAAGGAGCCGGGTATTTCAAATGTCTAATGAACAATGCGATAAAAATTGCCAATGTTAAGATATTCATAAAATTATGAATCATAGGACCTCCATGTTGATGCCATATTTCTAACCAGAAATTTCAAAGATAGGGTGCTGAAAATGGTTACGAAACAATTCTTTACTGGAACTTCAAAAAGACAACCTAGATCCAAATGGCTTCCTTTTTATAGTTTGAAATGGTAACTTTTTGTCCTTTGGCGACTTCCTGTTTTTTATTGCCAATAGGTGTAAGCTTGTTAAGCAGCATTCCATTAATGGAAAAAGTAAGGAACCTTACATTTCAGACCATATCAGCAGAGGAAAAGGCTAAGAATAAAGCCAGTTACAACTGGAAGGATATTGTGGTCTCCATCCTGGTCCTTGCAGCTGTTGGCTGGGTAATGATCATCTTTAACAGAAATTAAGGATTTATTTGAAAATGCTGAAAGGATTGAAAAATTAAATAAATAAATTTAAAAATAAAACCGAATGAAATTTTTTATAGACACGGCGAACCTCGCCCAAATAAAAGAAGCACAAGCCCTGGGCATCCTGGATGGAGTAACAACAAATCCTTCCCTTATGGCTAAGGAAGGAATTACGGGAAAAGAAAACATTTTACAGCATTACCTGGATATATGTAAAATCGTTGAAGGAGATGTTTCAGCTGAAGTGGTAGCTACAGATTTTGAAGGAATGGTAAGGGAAGGTGAGGAGCTTTCAAAACTTCATGCCCAAATTGTTGTAAAAGTTCCTATGATAAAAGAAGGAATAAAGGCAATTAAATATTTTTTCGATAAAGGAATACGAACAAATTGCACCCTTGTTTTTTCAGCAGGGCAAGCCCTTCTAGCCGCTAAAGCTGGAGCCACCTATGTTTCTCCCTTTATCGGCAGACTTGATGATATTTCTGCCGATGGGCTGAATTTGATCGCAGATATCAGGCTTATTTATGATAACTATGGATATGAGACCCAAATTCTGGCAGCATCCATCCGGCATTCTATGCACATAATTAACTGTGCAAAATTAGGTGCCGATGTTATGACGGGACCATTGTCTTCCATTGAAGGTTTACTAAAGCATCCACTCACTGATAGTGGCCTGGAGAAATTCCTTGAGGATGCCAAATCCTTTAACCTGTAAGTCATGAAAATCAAGGAATTGGAAGATTTTACAATCCAGGTGCGCAGGGATATTTTAAGGCAGGTTCACAAGAACAAGCAGGGGTTTATGATACTCCTGGCGATGTGACTTTTAGCCTTCAGTCTGGGCTGATGATAATATACTTTACGCTGCCAATGGTGATGTCAAAGGCTTTGATTTAAATAAAAATTGCGCTGATATTTTAGGAGCTTTGCTCAGGCGAACGATGGATTATAGATTAAATAAAACTAATTAAGAAATAGATCAGCTCTGCTATAAGGAGGAATGGAGAATTTTCAATAGTCATGTTCAGTGCACAGACCAACCAGGAGATATAGAGATTAAAGCTACAGCCAAAGTTTGGAACCAGCAATAATAACTGTTAGGACTAAAATACTAATTAATCAGTTGATTCCTTTAAGATGAAAATCACCATGAAATCAGTAAAATTAACAATGAGAATTGCTTCCTGGAGGTGTTTCTCATTGAAAACGGATATTTTCTTAAAACTATCGCTATTTCTAGTTGGGAGCTATCTTTTTCAAGCGTGTTCTGCCGGGAAAAGCACTGAGATGCCCAAACAGCTCAGAAATTATATTGCAAATATTGAATATTCCGATCTTGGTGAATCTTCACCAAAGATTCAATACGAGGTTCTACCTGACAATACGGTGAAAGTATTACTGAGCTGGGATTTTAAGGACACTTTGTTATTAGACGACTGGCAGGTGAAAATAACACCTTCCTTTAATCCTGATTTTCATTGGAGCCCGCATTTAACCCCCACGGATGAGCATATTATCCCACAGCATGTTTTTCGTGCTCCTGCCCTTATTGTTTCCTCCGATGAGCAACAGCTGAGCATTCTTCCTGACTTGGACATAATGGAAAAGGCTTGCCCTGTCGAATGGTATATGGACCTGAACGCTCAGGAAAACTTCCTGATTTTGGGTCTAAGTAAATCTAAAATAAAAGAGCATGTATTGTATACCCGTAATTCCGGAGCCATTTATCCTCCGGGGGAAGTTAATTTTGGGTTTTATATTATTCCCAAAGAAAAACAGGCAGGTATAGGAAATCCCTGGAGAGAAATCAACGCTTTTTTCTGGAAAAATTGGGGCACACCTCTTTACGAAAAAGGAGCTCCATTACCTGAAAAAGATTTTGAGCCCTATGTTCAACACACTTATACTTGGGCATTTGATCATTGGAGAGATAAGGTTTGGCAACATTTTATCAATGAAAATGGTGAAGACGTTGGTGCACCCATATTTATCGTCAATTATACCAAGAGTCCAAATTTTTCTGGAGAACCTACTAACCGGGAGTTCACTTCTATTTGGAACCAAGCTTGGTTTAATTCTCTGCGATCAGCCTCGGGGCTATACCGTTATGCACGAAGAACCGGTAATGAGGAACTTTTGGAATATGCATTAAAAACCAAGGAATTGGCACTTTCGTTCCCACAAAAAGAGGGATTTTTTTATAGTGTAGTAGCCCCAGAAGAAAAATCGTATAAACAAGGGGAGCCTTGGGAAAGCTATTACTATGGGAATTCAGATAGGAATCCCTACACATCGGAGGTGAAGAAGGCGCCTTTTCATGTGCTGGATATGAGTTTTACTGCCTTTCAGATGCTAAATTGGTATGAAGAGTTGGAAAACGATGAAGGCTTACTGGAATATGCCACTACCTATGCAGATGCATTGATCGAAATCCAGGATGAGAAAGGATTTTTCCCCGGCTGGCTTTCAATAGATACTTTGAAACCCATGATTCATCTTAATCAATCGCCTGAATCTTCAATGTCAGTAACATTTCTGTTGAAAATGTTCGAGATCACAGGGAAAGAGAAATATAAAGATTCAGCTGTGAAAGCGATGAACGCAGTTATTGAAGCAATTATTCCTGTGGGAAGGTGGGAGGATTTCGAGACCTATTGGTCCTGCAGTAGCTATGGATCTCAAGACCTTATAAATAAAAAGGTAAAAAGGAATAATATGTATAAGCAAAATAATCTCTCCATGTATTGGACCGCGGAGGCACTTTTAGCTAGTTATGAAATAACTAAAGAGCAGAAATATCTTGAATATGGCCATCGCACTTTAGACGAACTGTTAATGACTCAGGCAGTGTGGCAGCCTCCATACATGCAGGTACCAGTTTTCGGAGGATTTGGGGTAATGAATTCAGATGCCGAATGGAATGATTCCAGGCAAAGTTTGTTCTCGGGCTTAATTCTTAGGTATGGAGAAGTATTAGATCAGAAGGAATATATTCAAAGGGGCATCGCTGCACTAAAAGCCTCCTTTTCGATGATGTATTGTCCAGAAAACCAAGTAACCAAAAAACAATGGGAAGCAAGGTATCCTTTTTTTGGAAAGGAAGATTATGGATTTATGATGGAAAATTACGGTCATAATGGAACCACCGACAAGAACGGTATCGGCATAGGTGAATTTACCATTTATGACTGGGGAAATGGTGCTGCTGCGGAGGCTTATAACAGATTACTAGATAAATATGGAAAAGACTTTTTGAAATTACTTTCTCATGAAGATAATTAGAAGTGCAACCATAGATGGAAAGAAATATGAATTAAAAGATAAAAAAAATTTACCGCGTTTATTTATGGTCACCCGGCTGGGGATAGTTATCATTTCAATTACATCAATTTTCCTTTAGCACACGCAAACACCGAATTTTTTTGTTAAAATTTAAGCGATGTAAAAACTTATATGTATGAAATAACCTTTTAAAGTTATACAGGATTCTGATTAATTTCAAATATAAAATTAGTTCTTATTTTCGTGGACTCAAGTAAATAAGGATTTTCCGGAGTGAAGCTGTTCCACTTTTTCTACGGATTAGCGTAACGAAGGGGATCAACTTTTTTTCCTGTGTCCAAGACCTTTTCGACGAAGCGCTTTCCCCGCAATACGGAACGTCTCTT
>JAENXB010000131.1 GCA_016649785.1 Flavobacteriaceae bacterium | reverse complement strand
CATACAAACAGCTAATTTTCAAATTAACTACGCTGTTTTGATCAATTAGTCCACTTTTATTTTGAACTCAAAGCACTTTAGAATTTAGGCACTTTAAGTACTGTTTAGTTAAGCTAATGTTATTAATGACCGGGTTTTTTTATTCCATCATATTTTTTGGGTTTTATTAGTTATTGATCTGAATAATTAGAATTCCCAGTGCAGTATTGAGACCCATTACCGGGGTGATTATCTTAATGCCACCATCTTCTTTCAAAGTATGTGGTTCCTTTAATCCAAAATCAATTTTCTGGGCATATTCAGAACCTTCAAATTTCTTGTCAGATGAAAGGATGATCTTATTGGTTTCGGGATCTATCAGTTGCACCAAATCGGCACCGGATTCTTTTACAAACGCATTCACAAGTTGATTCAGGTTTTCGGTGTTGTTCCTAAGCAACTCACTCCTTACAGACCAGGAAAAGATTTTTGCTGCAGCCTCCAGGTTCACGATCTGTAAACTGTCTTTTTCTGATTCATAAGTTGCTATCAGTGATGTTTTTTCTTTTTCAAATTGCCTGTTGTTCTCGCTGTTTTTTGCTGAAAACCATATTAAAATGACGATCAATGCCAAAACCAGCAATACCGAAACTATATTCTTTTTAATGAATGACAGTAACCAATTCGGGGAATCGTTCTTTTTAACAACTTTTTTATCCGGTTGTTTGTCCTGTTTATTGTTTTTAGTTCCCATCTTATATTCATTTTGTGGTTAATTTCTATTTTTAAGAAAAATGTAGAGGGGAGTACACCGGGATTTTATTGATGCGCCCGACCTTATACTCTAAGATAAGGATTTTTGTTAAAAAGGGGAAGTTGTTTCAAAGATTTTCCACCTTAAGGCTTGTAAATTATTGCTTCCCTGTTTTCTTTATTATCGACCAAATTTTAAAAAGGCAGTACTTTCTAATTTTTCCCTGTCCCAGTTAGCTATTTAAAAATAAGTTCGTTCGCAGTTTTAATTTCGTCTTGTGAAATACTATGCGGCCTGTTGTCATATACTTTTACGGTGACAGCGGCATTCATCTTTTCCATAATTTTAGCGGTCTCGTTCACCCTTTTGACGGGGACGTGTGCATCGGGATTTCCGGTGCCAATAAAAACGGGTGTTCCCGCAAAATCCCCTTTATAATTTTCAGCATATATTTTATCGCCAATAACTCCGCCGGTAAATAGAACTACCCCGCCAAACCTGCTTGCATTTCTGGTGACAAATTCTGCTGTGAGGCAAGCTCCCTGGGAAAATCCGGTGAAATAGATATTTTCCAATGTGATGCCTTTGCTTTTTATCTCTTCCAGTAAATCATTTAAGATCTCCAGGGCAGAAGAAAGCCAGGGTTCATTTTCAGCGGGTTTAGCGAGGAACGAATGCGGGTACCAGCTGCTGTTGGTGGCTTGTGGCGCAAAAAGCGCGAAATCACTTACATCGAGGTGATTTGCCAGGGAAAGAAACTCCCGGGCATTTCCGCCACGGCCGTGCAGCATTACCAGTACTTTTTTTGCTTCTGAAATGTCTTTTCCTGCGGTTATTATATTTTGTGAATGCATTGTTTTTCTTTTTAATTAACGGAAAAAAGAGCTCAGGAAATTTTTCGTGCCCTGAACTCTACATTCTCAATATTTACTGCTTAAGTTCCGGCAGCGCTTTCTCGATTTGTGCCCTTGCCCCTTTGTAGCGATCGGGCAACTGAAGGCTGCTCCCTAATTCCTCTACTGTTTCATCTGTTGCAAATCCGGGATTATCTGTAGCGATCTCAAATAAGACTCCTCCCGGCTCACGGAAGTAGAGCGAAAAGAAATAATCACGGTTTATTTTCTCTGTGATCTGCAATCCTTTTTGCATTACTTTTTCCCTGAAGGCCATGAGCGTTTCTTCATCTTTTACCCTGAAAGCCACGTGGTGGTTCGTTCCACCGGCATTCTGGCCTCTTCCGGCTTTAGGATCTTCAAGAATATCCACAATTGCCGCGTTTTCAACGGCATTGGTTTTAAAACGAACCAGGTTATTTTCTGTTCCCACAAGTTCATATCCAAATACATCGGTGAGTATTTCAGCGGTGGCTTTGTGATCTTTTAAGGTAAGGGTGACATTATGGAAACCTTTGATGGCAACTTTTGCTTTAACAGCTGCGGTTTCCCAGGGCCTGCGTACATCTTTATTTTCTGGAACTATCAGCTCGAGGTTGAGGCCGTCCGGATCCTGAAAAGCGAGGACATCTTCTCCAAACTTCTTCGAGATCCCGTTGTGGGGAACATTGAATTTCTCAAAGCGTTCTTTCCAGAATTCCAGGCTGCCTTCAGGAACAGAATATCCAATTCCCGTGGCCATTCCTGCACCGTTCTCACCTTGTTTTACCCCTGGCCACGGAAAGAAAGTCAAGATACTTCCCGGGGTTCCTACTCCGTCACCAAAGTAAAAATGGTAGGTTTTAGGATCGTCAAAATTCACGGTTTTCTTTAGCATTCGCAAACCCAGTACTTTGGTGTAAAAATCATAGTTCCTTTGGGCATCTCCCGCAATGGCGGTAATGTGATGCAATCCTAATATCTTGTTTTCCATGGCTTTTGTGTTTTAGGCTTGTTTAATGAATTGCACTTCTGCTACCAATCTTATTTGATCTCCCACCACTACATTCCCGGCTTCCGTAACCGAATTCCATACCAATCCGAATTCTTTACGGCTAATTTTTCCGGTAGCTGTAAGTCCTGCTTTTGTCTGGCCATAAGGATCTACAACCACTCCTCCAAAATCAATATCAAGGCTAACAGCTTTGGTGGTATTTTTTATGGTTAATTCTCCCTTGATCTCACCGGTTTCTACGTTAAAATTTTTCGATGTAAACCGAATGTTGGGGTGCTTTTCTGAAGCAAAGAAATCGTCAGATTTTAAATGAGTGTCCCTGTCTTCATTGTTCGTGTTAACAGATTTTACATCGGCTTTAAATTCCAGGTTCTTCACTTTGCTGAATTCTTCAGTTTCCGTTTCGACAGTTCCTTCAAAAATTTTGAAATTTCCGGTTACCGTGGAGATCATTAAATGTTTTACTTTAAAAGTAACTTCACTGTGTGTTGGGTCAATTGCCCATTTTGTACTTGCCATAATCAGTATCTTTTATTTGTTAATTAACTCAAGTTTCGCACCCTGTGAATACTGATATTCCGGGATGAAAAAACAAAAAAATGTAGCAGACAAACCTTGCTAAACGCTTGGTTTTTAAGTATTTTTAAAGTGTAAACAACAAAATACAAATATGCTACAAAACAAAGATATTGCTAAAATCCAAGAAGTAAAAACCTTTTTTAATGATACTTGGGTGCAACCGGAATTTTTCCTCAAACACCTCGAACTTTTGAATTTTCACAAGACTTCAAAACTTTTTAAGTCCGTCAAAAAGTGCGGTGTCCCTTTTTGGGACCTGATGAAATTGATCTTGGTCCTCCCCTTTATGGACATGGGGAGTTTGGGATCTGTTTTTAACGGCGGGGCGACAGTCGAGACCAAAGCCCAAAAGGACACCTATTATAGGGCCTTGACCAATCAAAAAATGAACTGGCGGAACCTGCTTTTATTATTTGTGAAGCGCTACCTGTCCCTCGAACAGAAGTTCGCCACCCCAAAGGACATCCATAAATGTTTGATATTCGACGATACTGATATAGGAAAACGCGGCAAAAAAATAGAAGGTGCCTCCAAGGTATTCGACCATGTAAACCACCGCTTCATTTTTGGCTTCAAGCTACTTGTTGCGGGCTATTGGAACGGAAGCTTGTTCATCCCCGTTGATTTCAGCTTCCACCGGGAGAACAAGGACAACAAGAGCAAAAAGTACGGCCTGTCCAAGAAGCAGTGGAAACAGCAAAAGAAGACCAAGAGGGACAAGGGGCTGCCCGTCAACAAACGTTTTAAGGAGCTGAATTCAAAAAAGACCGATATGGTCGTGGATATGTTCAAGCGCGTCAACCAGCGCAAGATCGAGGTGGACTATATTTTATTGGATAGTTGGTTCACCACTATAAGCTTGATAAATGAATTTTTAAGCGTCAATAAAGAAGTGCATGTCATTGGGATGTACAAGTACAACAGCAAGTTGTCGATGGAAGGGAAGCAATATTCAATCAAACAGCTCAGAAAGCACAAGGGCAAAATCTCGAGGGCCAGGTCGCTGAAGTTGTACTACTTTCAATATGTTGGCGAGATCGATGGTACCCGGGTAAAGGTGTTTATCTCCAAAAGGGGCGTCAATGGGGCGTGGCACACCATAATTACCACCGACACAAAATTGACCTTTAAAAAAGCCATGGAAATCTACAGCACCCGGTGGACGATCGAAGTGTTCTTCAAAGAAGCAAAACAGTTGTTGGGCCTGGGTAAATGCCAGTCCACAAATTTTGACGTGCAGGTGGCCCAAACAACAATAACGATGGTCCAATACCTATTGATAAGCCTAAAGCACAGGATGGAGGCTTACCAGACCATCGGGGGCATCTTCAAAAACATAAAACAGCAATATATCGAACATAAGCTCAATAAAAGGCTATTGTTGGCAATCGTGGAGATTTTGGAGGTTTTGGATTTACTGGTCGAGGATATAGATATCAACTCAATTGCAAGAAGGTTGGTGCTTTACAGTGAGTCTTTGTCTTTTTTGACCAATCCACCAAATCCTGCAAATTATAGTAAATTAGCAGCTTAGATTATGTGCGAAACTTGAGTTAATTAATATAACAAAATTACAGGCAAACAGCAAGTATGGAAATGACCTATGACAATAAATTTATGTGATCTATGTCACAATTTTAAGACCTGGTGGTGATTTGATTTCGGGTCCGGCTAAGTGTTTCGCGGGTGATGCCATGGTAAGAAGCGATCATGTGCTGTGGAACACGCTGCAGAATATCGGGAAATTCCTTGAGGATCTTAAGGTATTTTTCCCCGGCGGTTTCAGTAAAAGAGCTCATTAGTCTGCGTTGGGTATTAATGAGATTGTTTTGGATAAGCACCCTGAAATAGCGCTCAAAAGCCGGAACCTTTTCCAGCAATAGATCCCAGGAAGGCTTGGTTATCAAAAGCAGTTCAGAATCTTCGAGCGCCTCAATATTATAGGGAGTAGGTTCGTTGGTGAGAAAGCTGTAAAGATCTGCTGTCCACCATCCGCTTAATGCAAATTGCAGGGTGTATTCATTTCCTTTGTCATCTGCCTTGAAAGAACGCAGGAGCCCTTTTTCAACAAAAACAGTGTATTTGCATATTTCCTCTTCTTCAATTAAAATCCTTTTCTTTTTTAACTTCTTCGGAATAAAAAGCGTTTTGGCATATTCAAATTCTTCTTCGGAAAGATCTATGATTTCTGAAAATTTTTGATGAAGTAATTCAAACATGGATAAAAGTGTATTCAACAAAGTTAATTATATTATTCGTCATAATACTGCCATTTGCCTTAAGCCTTATTATGACCAGTTTTGGACCACTTTATTTTATTTGCAGTGATTTTGTCGGTTTTTAGGATTACTTCACTTAGAATTTCAAATCCCGGTTTCCTGTAAAAGTCGGTTGGAGATTTGTGTTTTTCACCATTCACTTTTATATAATCGTCAGAATTTATTACCCAGCCACTTAGATCTGACCTTTCCTGCTTCGCTAATTCTATCAATTGAGTTCCAAACTTTCTTCCCTGGAATTCTGAATCTATAATTGCTGCAAACCACCTTTCATTTTTTTCTGATAAAATCAAAATACCATCCTTTAATTTTATCCTTTTCATTCAATAACAGCTCCCTGCAACCAGGTTTCATTATTTTTACTGGGTTTGTGTTGTACAGTTTGTTGCTGTCCATGATCCTGCCCAGGATAACTGAAAAGGAGGAGGATAAAATAACCCTTAGGATCTAAGGTTTTTGATATTTTTAAAATCCTTCAATTCTTAAGGTTCTTTATATATTTCGGCTAATTCGTTGTATATAAGAAAAATATTCTGTCGAGCCGTCTATTGCCGTCATGCTTTTTATTTAGAATTCCAAATCAAAGATAATAGAAATGTTCTCCTTAATTTTTTCGGTCAATTCACTTGGTAAATCTCCAACTTTCTTTATAAGTCGTTTATTATCAATAGCCCTAATTTGGTCTATCAAAATGTCGCAATTCTCATGCAAATTGGCCGTTCCTTTTTTAATATGAACTCTTAAGATTTCGGCATTTTTTTCAATATTTGTCGTAATTGGGCATATGATTGTTGATGGATGAGAAACTTTGTTCAACAAATTGGTTTGCAATACTACAACGGGCCTTGTTTTTCCTGGTTCAGTCACAATTTGGGAGTTTAAATCTGCAATCCAGATTTCGTACTGTTTAATCGACATAATCAAGCCTTTCGAAATCTTTAAGGATATTTAAAGATTCTTCTTTTACTAAATTCGATTCAGTTTCGAGTTTTTTCTCAAGAATCTGTCTCTTTTGTATGCGATTGTAAGATGCGATCGCTTCATTTATATACCTGTTTCGGGAAATCTTAATTCTGGAGAGAATTTTTTCTGTTTCCCCGAAAATAGAATCGTCAATTTTTAATGATACTGTTTTCATGAATCCGCTTTTTTATTCCACAAATATATATCATTTCGGTATATCAATCAAGTATGTCTCGTGCGTTTTTAGGATGTGGTACAATAACTAAGCCTTCCCCCATGCAAACCTAAGGTTTAGTTATTGTGCCCACTTACTAATCTGTATTTTGTTTTGTTTTTTTCTCCTATTTTTTCAAACAGTTTAATTTCTGCTCCATTTTTCAAATCTCTACTGGCAGTTGCAGAAGAAATATCTTTGAAAACATCCATATAATCCTTTCTTGAAAATTCAATTTTATTGAGAGAAATAAAATATTCAAGTCTGTCTTTTTCGTTAAGAGTTCGGTTATTAAATTTTAATAATTCACTCAATGAAATATCAATCACGTTCAACATATATTCTATGAATTTTGTCGATTTTCCAGATTTGTCACTTTCTGATAAAGCGCTATAATATTTCTCCTGGTCTATGCTGATAAGTGTCTCAAAAGGCAAATATTCAAACACGGGATATTTTTCCATTAAAATCAAAGTTTGCCATAATCTTCCCATTCTGCCGTTTCCATCTACAAATGGATGAATAAATTCCATTTCGTAATGAAACACGCAACTTTTAATTAATTCAATTTCCTCTGAATTTTTCAAGTAATCAAAAAGGTCTTTCATTAAAAACGGAACATTTTTGAAAGGAGGCGCTAAATGCTCAACTTTTGATCCTATCACAATTCCTACTCCTTTATTCCTATACTTACCTGCTTTTTCAAGGAGGTTGTTCATTAAAGTTTGATGAGCTTTTAAAAATGACTTCTCACTATACGGACTAAACTGTTTTGAATTCTCATAAATTTCGATAGCATTTAAAACTTCTTTAATATCTTTTTGTGGTCCAATTACTCTTTTATTTTCTAAAATAGCAGTAATTTGTTCTTCAGTTAATGTGTTTCCTTCAATTTTTAATGAAGAATGAATAGTTTTAATTTTATTCTGTTTCCTTAATTTTGGTGACGGTTTGTTTAAGAAACTGGCATTAACTGCTCCTATTTTTTCTGAAATGGAAGTTATTAACTTTAAGATATTTGAATTTATGTCGTAAGGCGGTTTCATTTTGACACTATCATTTGATACTATCAAAGATACTGTCATTTATTTCATAATACTAATTTCTGTCATTCTTTTTAATTGGGCACAACGAGTTTTTATAAGATTTGTGCGACGTAAAAATCGGAGATTTTTCCGCCGAAGCAATATTATTATTGAGTGTTTGTAATTTTCTACTTGTTCAAATTTAAGCATAAATTATATACGGTGTTGTGTAATGTGGTTTTGAGTAAGAATTATTTTTTTT
>JAENXB010000392.1 GCA_016649785.1 Flavobacteriaceae bacterium | reverse complement strand
GACTAAAGTAAAGTAGCTTTCAATTTTACCGATGAAATAAGACGGCAATACTTCAATCAGGTTCTTCATTTTTCCAAATAATATGCCCAAAACTCACAAGATTTATTCAATTAGTTTTTCAAAATATAACTAGAATGTTTAAATTTAAGATGGAATCCCCCTAAGTCATCAAAAAATGCCTGCGAAAAGTTTAAATTTAATTTTTGACTTATGGAAACATTGGTATTTTATCATTAAATAATATAGGAGATGAAAGGCTCATTATTTCTTGGAAGGATTGCAGGCATCCGGTTATCGGTGCATTGGACATTTATCTTTATTTTGATCTATGCTTTTAGTGTTTATTACCAAAGGGAGCAGGATCCATTAGAGGGATTAATGGGGGTGCTGTTAATTCTGGCCTTGTTTATTTGTGTGGTCTTACATGAACTGGGGCATGCCCTAACGGCAAAAAGGTTCAACATTATGACCAAAAGCATTACGTTATTACCCATTGGAGGTATTGCGCGGTTAGATAAATTTCCTGAAAAGCCTAAAGAGGAACTTTTGGTAGTTGTAGCCGGGCCACTGGTGAATGTAGTGATAGCATTTTTAATTTACCTTTTTTTATACGCGACCAATAATTTACCGTCATTTACGGAAGAACCTGAGAATTTGGTCAAATTAACGGGGGCAGTATTTTTATTTAATTTGTTGGTTGCAAATGTAGTATTGGCTGTATTTAATTTTATTCCTGCCTTTCCAATGGATGGTGGAAGGATCCTCCGGGCCTTGCTGTCTTTTAAATTTAGCAGGGAAAAAGCGACCAGAATTGCAGCGGGAATTGGCCAGTTTATCGCTATTTTGTTTTTTTTCGCCGGATTTTACCTGAATATCTGGTTGGTACTTATTGGAGTATTTATATTTCTTGGCGCAGGGGCGGAAGCCGAATTTGAAATTTCCAAAACAGCCTTATCCGGACATAAAGTAAGGGATGTCCTCATGAAAAAATTTATCGTTTTGTTGCCGGAAGACACATTGGAGAAAGCGGTGCAATATTTACTGGATGGCCAGGCACAGGAATTTGTGGTAGCTAAAAATGAAAAAGTCCTGGGGATCCTTTCCCGGGATGAACTTATAAAAGGATTATCGGCAGATGGAAATAAATCTAAAGTTTCTGATGCCATGCGAAAAGATTATTTGACTTTAGATCCCGATATGTCCTTACAGGAAGTGTATCAAAAAATTATGCAAACAAAGTGTCCGGTAGCCCCGGTAATGGAAAACGGAAAATTCATAGGAATTGTTGACAAAGAAAATATTGACGAATTTATTATGGTGAAAAG
>JAENXB010000141.1 GCA_016649785.1 Flavobacteriaceae bacterium | reverse complement strand
TAAGTCCGGTGTAAGATCGTCGGCTGGAAAAATTCTACTGGCGACCGTAAAGGGTGATGTTCACGATATTGGGAAAAATATTGTGGGAGTAGTATTGGCTTGCAATAATTACGAAATTATAGATCTGGGGGTGATGGTTCCCGCGGAAAAAATTATAGAAAGGGCCAAATCCGAAAATGTGGATATTATTGGTCTTAGCGGATTAATAACGCCTTCATTGGACGAAATGGTATTTTTTGCCAAAGAGATGGAACGCCAAAAGTTCGTTGTTCCATTATTAATTGGTGGCGCCACAACTTCCAAAGCTCATACGGCCGTGAAGATAGATCCACAATACCAAAACACGGTGGTTCACGTAAATGATGCTTCCAGGGCAGTAACCGTGGTAAGTAATTTGCTTAAAGAAGATTCCAGCAAAAAATACAGGGACGATTTAAAAGTGGAATACGATATTTTCAGAAAAAATTTCCTGAAGCGGGGAAAGATAAAATCATATCTTCCAATTGAAGTAGCCAGGAAAAATAATTTTCGGATTGACTGGGAAACTACTTCGATCACCAAACCCCGGAAATTGGGAATTCAGGTGCTTGAAGATTTCGATTTAAAGAAACTGGAAGAATATATAGACTGGTCTCCTTTCTTCAGAAGTTGGGAGTTGCACGGCAAATTTCCTGAAATTTTAAATGATGAAGTGGTAGGCGAATCGGCTACTTCCCTGTTTAAGGATGCCAAAGTTTTATTGAATCGAATTTTTGATGAAAAATTACTGACAGCAAAAGCGGTATTTGGATTATTCCCTGCGAATACCGTCAACAGCGATGATATTGAAATAAAATACGGGGAGGTTTCTGAAGAAAAAACCGGGGTATTCCGCACCCTTCGACAACAATTGAAAAAACACGAGGGGAAACCAAACTTTGCACTTTCAGACTTTGTTGCCCCGAAGGAAACCGGAATCCAGGATTATATGGGATGTTTTTGTGTGTCCACCGGTTTTGGCACCCAGGAACTTGCAGATAAATTTGAAGCGGAATTCGACGATTACAACTCGATTATGATCAAAGCTTTGTCCGACAGATTAGCTGAGGCTTTTGCCGAGTATTTGCATAAGCAGGTAAGAATCCAGGACTGGGGCTATGCCTCTGATGAAAACCTGAGCAACGAAGAATTGATAAAAGAAACATATAAAGGAATTCGACCCGCGCCGGGTTATCCTGCTTGTCCGGATCATTTGGAAAAAATAAGTATTTGGGAAGTTTTAAAAGTTGAAGAAAACATCGGGGTGAAACTCACGGAGAGTTTGGCTATGTGGCCTGCAGCAAGCGTAAGCGGATATTATTTTGCCAATCCCGAAGCCCGTTATTTTGGGGTAGGGAAAATTACCGGTGACCAGGTAAAAGATTTTGCCGCAAGAAAAGAAATACCTTTAGAAAGTGCCGAAAAATGGCTAAACCCTGCAATTGCAGAACAATAAAAGATCAATGAAAATTACCGAACATATTGAAGCATCAAAAGGGAAAAGTTTGTTTTCATTTGAAATATTACCTCCTCTCAAAGGCCAGAACATTCAATCAATTTATGATGGAATCGATCCTTTAATGGAGTTCGACCCCCAATTTATTGATGTTACCTATCATCGGGAAGAGTATGTTTATATCGAGCAGGAAAACGGGCTGCTGGAAAAACGCGTTGTTAGAAAACGTCCGGGGACGGTAGGAATTTGTGCGGCAATTCAAAACAAGTATAAGGTAGATGCCGTTCCACATATTCTTTGCGGAGGATTTACCAAAGAAGATACCGAAAATTTTTTAATAGACCTGGATTTCCTGGGGATTAAAAACGTGCTGGCACTTCGCGGGGATGCGGTTAAGAGTGAAACTTACTTTAAACCCGAACCGAATGGGAATTGTTTTGCGAATGATCTGGTTAAGCAAACAACCAATATGAATAAAGGAATATACCTTGATACCATATTGGAAAACAGTCACAAAACCGATTTTTGCGTGGGCGTGGCAGGCTATCCCGAAAAGCATATGGAAGCCCCGAGTTTAGAGAAGGATATTGAAAACCTAAAGGCAAAAGTGGCTGCCGGCGCTGAATATGTGGTTACCCAAATGTTTTTTAACAATACTAAATTTTTTGAATTCGTTGAAAAATGTCGGGAACAGGGGATCACTGTTCCAATAATTCCGGGATTAAAGCCAATTGCCACTAAATCGCAACTTAGCGTACTTCCGCATCGTTTTCATGTGGATATGCCTAAGGAACTAATTTCTGAAGTTGAAAAATGCAAAGACAACAGTGAGGTGCGCCAGGTAGGAGTTGAATGGTGCATTGATCAAAGCAAGGAGTTGATCGCGGCCGGGGTTCCGGTGTTGCATTATTATTCAATGGGGAAAAGTTCCAATATCCAGAAAATAGCTTCGGCAATTTTTTAAATTATTGGGTTACATTTGTGGCCTATGAAGAAAATTATTCTCTGCCTTTTTCTTTTTTCCACTGCGATTTCCTTTTCCCAAAACGAGATCAAAAAATTATACAACTTTGACGCCAATTATTTTTACGGAAATGTTGTAGAACACAACCCGGATCTTGCACATCTTATTACCGGTCATCCCACCGGGGTAATCCTTGGATTTAACCAAAAAACCTTTGGCTTTAAGAACTGGGAAAGGAGATATAATTATCCGGACCTGGGCCTTTCGTTTATTTATCAGGATATGGGAAATCCCCATTTGGGAGAGAATTATGGCTTATATGCCCATTTGAATTTCTATTTTCTCAAGCGGAATTTAATGTTAAGAATGGGGAGCGGACTGGCTTATGCCACAAATCCGTATCATCCGGACGATAATTACTTTAACAAAGCATACGGTTCCCACATTTTGATCTCTCCTTTCATAATGGCTAATTACAAGAAGGAGAATATTTTTAAAGGATTCGGGATTCAAGGCGGGATTTCATTGATTCATTATTCCAATGCCGATTTTAAATCTCCCAATAACAGTACAAATACCTTCGCATTCAATTTTGGCTTGAATTATATGATGAACCAGGAAAATTTACCTGAATTTATTCCGAAGGAAAAAGGTGAAAAATATACGGAACCCGTTCATTTTAATTTTGCGCTTCGCGGCGGGGTCAATAGCATGGGGATAATTGGTTCAAAACAAGCTCCTTTTTTGACTGTTTCAGCCATCGCCGATAAGGCTGTAAGCCGAAAGAGTACCCTGCAGGCCGGTGCTGAACTGTTTTTGTCCAAGGCATTGGAAGAGCATATTTATTACCAGTCTGTGGCCTTTCCTGAAGGTGAAACCACAGGTGATGAAGACTCAAAAAGAGTTGGAATTTTTATAGGTCACCAGCTCACTTTCAATAAATTATCACTAATCACACAACTGGGATATTATGTGTATTTTCCCTACGAACATTATGTGGAAAGATTATACAATCGGATAGGTTTTCAATATGAAATCAGCAAAAATTTATGGGGTTCAGTAACGATTCGCTCACATTATGCCAATGCTGAAGCTGTTGAATTTTCTATAGGATACAGATTGTGAAAGTCTTTTATGGTCATTAAAAATTTATATCACCTGCGAAGATCTGCGCTCCCGATAGCAATCAGGAACAGGCAATTTTTTCTCTTGCCGGTTTTGCAAATTCCCGCGGTATTTTCTATGATCTATTTTACTGTTAAAGTGGTTGTTTCTAAATTATTCTAAAACAGGACTATTTAAAATGAAAAAAGTATTCTTCTTAATTTTTATAGGGTTAACAGCTATTAGTTGTGATACTGAAAATGGTCCCGATTGTTTCAAATCTGAAGGAGCCATTGTTACCGAAGAATTTACAGTATCGCCTTTTGAGGAAATCATGGTTTATGAAAGAGTGAAGTTGTTTATTGAACAGGGAGCAGAATATAAAGTAGTTGTTGAAACCGGGAAAAATTTAATTGATGGAGTTACTGTTGAAGTAGAAAACAACCGACTGAGCATCACAAACGCCAATTCCTGTAACTTGTTTCGGGATTATGAGATCACAAAGGTTTTTGTAACCACTCCAACATTAAATTGGCTGCAAAACAGCAGTGGAAGCGCCATAGAAAGCATTGGGACACTGAAATTCGACAATCTTTGGCTGCGTTCCTTTAACCAGGAAAAGGATCCCGCTATCCATACCGATGGTGATTTTATCCTCGATCTTGAAGTTGAGAATTTGCGAATTACAAACGATAATGTTTCCAATTATTTTCTCTCCGGGAAAGCGGAAAATTTCAACGCGTTTTTCGCTGCCGGCGATGGCCGATTGGAGGCAGGAGATCTAATTGTGCAGCATTATGATATATTCCATCGCGGCACCAATAAAATGATCCTGAATCCCATTCAATCCATCAAGGGTGAAATAAGAAGTATTGGGGACGTAATCGCCAAAAATCGTCCGCCAGTTGTAAGAGTTGAGACGTTTTATACCGGCAGGCTTATTTTTGAAGCAGCGCCCTAACCCCCGAAGTTGGAATAATTAAATTTTTTGTGATGGATTTAAGCTCCCCTATCGGGGGCGGTCAATTCTGCGAATAAACTTTCCAAATTCCTTGTTTTTCTGTTTAACTGAAGGGTTTTGAGTCCGTTGTCATGAGCAAAATCAAAAACATCTGGTCGCATATCCTTTTTTGAGTCAAATCTTAATTCGTAATGAAAACCCCCGATGTTTCTTGCGGAGATGAGGTTCGGCAAATTTTTAAGCGCAATTTCTTCTATCAGGTAATCAAATTCAACGTGAATAATTTGTTCCTGTTCATCGCGCAACTCATTCATCTTTTTGTCGGCCACGATTTTTCCGTTATTGATAATGATCACCCGGTCGCAAATTGCCTCCACTTCCTGCATGATATGTGTAGAGAGAAAAATGGTTTTTCCGGCCTTTCCGTCAAGTTGGTCTTTTCCGATGCTCAAAATAAGATTTCGGATCTCCACTAGCTGGTTCGGGTCAAGGCCCGTGGTGGGTTCATCCAGGATCAGGACTGCCGGATCGTGAAGCAACGCGGCAGCGAGCCCAACCCGTTGGCGATAGCCTTTGGAAAGTTGTTCTATTTTTTTATTGGCTTCAGAAGTAAGTCCGGTGAGATAGATCACCTCCTCAATCCGAATCTTTTCAATTTTATATATGGAAGCATTAAAGGAAAGAAATTCCCGTACGTACATTTCGGTATAAAGAGGATTGTGTTCCGGGAGATAACCTATGCTTCGTTGTGCTTCCAGTAAATTTCCGGAAAGCGGAATGTTATTTACACTCGCCAAACCTTCTGAAGGAGCCAGATAGCCGGTCAGGATTTTCATAAGGGTAGATTTTCCGGCTCCGTTCGGGCCCAGAAATCCTACAATTTCACCTTTTTCAATGGAAAATGAAACCTTGTCCAGGGCTTTCTGTTCCCCGTAAAATTTCGATATTCCTTCAACAGTTATGGACATACAATAGCTTTTTTCAAAAGTAAGGGATTAACTTTTCCAAAGTTTAGAACTTTGGAAAAAGTTTTCAAGGTTATATTTCGAAATCGTTATCGTAAAAAAGATTAAAAAATTGTACTTCATTTAAAAATTAAATTCTAAATTAGCGAAATCATAAAAAGAAAAATGCAAAGTAATATTACCTGGAACGCTTTCTATTATTTTTATTTCTATAGCGGAGATAAGATCGGGAACGCCATGTAATTAAACAATAAATTATATTTCAAATCCCGATGGCAACATCGGGATTTTTTTTGGTCTAATTTAATCAACCTCAGTTCACAACCTTCCAGGGTTTAAAACCCTGGAAGGATTAGGAAACCGGGAAGAGTTAACATAAAATATGAGAGAAAAAGTAGCAATTCAAGGTGTTCAGGGTTCTTTTCACCATTTGGTGGCGCAGGAATTTTACGGAGAAAATGTAGAAGTTCAGGAATGTATGTCTTTTCATGAATTGGTAAGGAGCCTGGTTTCTGGCGAATCGCAGGAAGCGGTAATGGCGATAGAAAATTCAATAGCAGGTTCCATTTTGCCTAATTACGCGTTAATAGACGAGCATCATTTAAGGATAGTGGGAGAACATTATATGCCTATTAATATGAATTTAATGGCAGTTCAGGGACAAAGCATCGAAAATATAAAGAAGGTTTATTCCCATCCCATGGCTTTATTGCAGTGTAAAGAATTTTTTGAAAGTTATCCGCATATAAAATTAATTGAAGATGCCGATACTGCTGAGGTTGCGAGGAGAATTTCTCAAAAAGGATCAGTTGGTGTGGCTGCTTTGGCCAGTACCGCTGCAGCACAAATTTTCGGTTTGGAAATACTGGCAGAAAGCATTCATACCAAAAAAAGCAATGCCACAAGGTTTTTGATCTTAAGCATGAAAAAAAGGGAGCCAAACGGGGTGAAAATAGACAAGGCATCTTTGAAATTTGAATTGGAAAGCCGCCGCGGAAGCTTGGTTTCTGTATTGAATATTTTGAGGGATTACAACCTGGATATGACCAAGATCCAGTCTATGCCAATAATAGAAACCCCCTGGAAATATTCATTTTTTGTGGATGTAATTTTTGAGGATTATGAGGAGTTTCAAAAAGCCCTTCAAATTCTTGAAGTCATGACAGAACAACTAAAAGTTTTAGGAACATATAAAAATAGCTTATAATGATTCAGGCCAACAGATTAAACCAGGTGAGTGAATACTACTTTTCCACAAAATTGGGAGAAGTTCGCGCCCTGGAAGCGCAGGGAAAAGATATTGTCAATCTTGGAATTGGAAGCCCTGATTTGCCTCCGCCACCACAGGTTATTGAGGCATTAAACCGGGCACTTGTTAATCCGGGGGCTCATCAATACCAGCCTTATAAAGGAACCGGCGAATTCAGGAATGCCATCAAGGAATTCTACAAGAATCATTATCAGGTCGAATTAAACCAAGAAACCGAAATTTTACCCCTTATGGGCAGTAAGGAAGGGATAACCCATATTTCCCTTGCTTTTTTAAATGAAGGGGATGAGGTTTTAATTCCAAATCCGGGATATCCTACCTATTCTTCGGTGACTAAATTAGTAGGTGCAGAAGCGGTTTATTACGATTTAAATGAAGCCGGGAACTGGTTGCCAAACCTAAAAGAACTGGCAAAAACCGATTTGAGCAAGGTGAAACTGATGTGGGTGAATTATCCCCATATGCCTACCGGAGCTTCAGCAACTGATGCCATTTTTCAGGACCTGGTGGATTTTGGAAAAAAACATCAGATCTTAATTGTAAATGACAATCCCTATAGTTTTATTTTGAATGAACATCCGAAGAGTATTTTAAAGGCTGAAGGAGCCAAAGAGGTGGTCATGGAATTAAACTCATTGAGCAAAACCTTTAATATGGCCGGTTGGCGGGTGGGAATGCTTTGCGGAAGTGAACAACATTTAAAAAC
>JAENXB010000065.1 GCA_016649785.1 Flavobacteriaceae bacterium | reverse complement strand
TTGGCTTTTTTAAACAATTTGAAATAATAGAAAAGTGTCCATAAAGCCAATGCTAAAATTATGCTTAGCGGGATCAATAATTTCGGATTTTGGTAATGCTCAAACTTGAAACTGCTTTCCTGGAACCAGGCAGAAAAAGAGTAAAATTGGTCGTTTACAAGGAGATGAAAGCCTGTGACAAGGGCAAAAACGGCAAAAAAAGCAATTATGGGGATTAACCAATTTTTAAAATAATTGGCTGCCTGCAACAAAATTCCAATGTAAACGATCATTAAAAACAAAATAGCCCAAAAATAAAAGAGGGAAGCAATACATACCCAAAATGTAGCATCAAAAATCTTTTTTGAAATTTCCTTTTGTGTTTTCAGACTTATTATCCTTCTCAGGGCAAGTAAAACGCAAAGGTTGGCCACTATGATTTGATTATCCTTGAGAATGTCCCAGAATGAAACTGAAAACACTGCAAAAATTATAATTTTATAGGCACTGCGAAGGGTGAGATCGTTCTTTTTTGCAATGAAGTCCAGTACTACAACACTGAGCAAAAAGGCTAAGAGCACCCCAATTTTTTCCGCGAGAAGTGAAAAACTAAAGGAAGAGAACACTTCATGAAAATTGGCTATTATAAAAAATATCGCCATAAATAAAATGACCGCTATAAAATTAATAGGTTTTGATTTGCTAAAAAAGCTTGTTAGCATTATTGTTTTTTATATTTTTGTGACTTAATATAACAAAGTTATACAATGAAAGAAATATTTGAAGGTATTGCCTGGCTTTTTGAAAAAGTTTTGTTTGTTCCTTACAATGTGCTTAGGGAACTGGAATTAACCTCCTGGTTTGCGGCCAATATTATGAATTGGATTTTTCTTGTTGTTGGTTTTGCAGCCTTTTTATACTGGATGATGCAACTTAAAAAATACAATGATAATAACGAAGAGGACCGCGATCCAACTGCACATTCGTTCTTAGGATAGATCAAATCCTAAATCCTTTCTATAATACATCTTATCAAAATGTAGCTTTTCTATATTTTGATAAGATTTTTTTAGTGCCTCTTTGTAATCTTTTCCCATAGAAGTAACCGCAATTACCCGGCCCCCATTTGTTATAATTTTCCCGTCTTTTTCGGCCGTTCCGGCGTGAAAAATTATGGATCCATCTACGGCATCAATCCCGGTAATTTCCTTTCCTTTCTCGTAATCTTCGGGATAACCTCCGGATGTCAACATCACCGTAACCGCACTTTGATCATCAATTTCCAGAGTGGCTTTGTTTAATTTTTGCTGTGATACTTTTACCAGCAGTTCCACAAAATCAGATTTTATCCTTGGTAAAACAACTTCGGTTTCTGGATCACCCATCCTTACGTTGTATTCAATAACATAGGGTTCATTTCCTACTTTTATAATTCCTATAAAAACAAAACCTTTGTAGTCAATCTCTTCTTTTTGTAAACCTTTAATTGTTGGCTTTACGATACGTTCCTCAATTTTATCCATCAGTTCCTTATCAGCGAAGGGCACGGGTGAAATGGCGCCCATCCCACCGGTATTAAGGCCGGTATTTCCTTCGCCAATGCGTTTATAATCTTTGGCTGTTGGAAGGATCTTATAGTTTTTCCCATCGGTTAACACAAAAACACTCAACTCAATTCCGTCTAAAAATTCTTCTATCACCACTTTTCTCCCGGCATCTCCAAATTTTTTATCCAGCAACATATGCCCGAGTTCTTCCTGGGCTTCGGTTAAGTCGTCAATAATCAAAACACCTTTACCGCCGGCCAGGCCATCTGCTTTTAAAACATAGGGAGGTTTCAGGCTTTCCAAAAATGCCTTCCCGGCGTTTAAACTTTTTGCCGTAAAACATTCATAAGCTGCAGTTGGAATGTTGTGCAGATACATAAATTCCTTGGCGCGCTCTTTACTTCCTTCCAACAACGCACCGCGTTCGGAAGGTCCTATTAACGCGACATCTTTAAGCTGCGGGTCTTCGGTGAAGAAATCGTAAATTCCCAGGACAAGAGGATCTTCCGGCCCCACTACCACCATATTGATATTTTCTTTTAATACAAAAGCCTTGATCGCTTCAAAATCAGTTACCTTTAAATCGATGTTTTCGGCTATTTGAGCGGTTCCTGCATTTCCAGGTGCCACATAAAGTTTTTGGCAATGTTTACTCTCTAAAATTTTATGAGCAAAAGCGTGTTCACGCCCACCAGCACCCAATATTAAAATATTCATATAGAAGTTATTTAATGTTCTTGTGTCAAAAATAATTGTTTGTAAATTGTAGCACTAATATTTTCTGATAAAATAAAACTATTTTAATTTTTGAACTGGTTTAAAATCTCCCTGCAGCTCAACAAATACCCTATCAACCGGGCGCAAAAACTATTGCGAAAAATACAGAATATTCCGGAGAGCGATTACCAAAATTATCTTGAAGATCAAAAAAAAGCGATAGTTCAGTTTCATTTGACCCATAATTCATATTACAGGGATTTTTTTGGCAACAAGTATTTCACAAATTGGGAGGAAGTTCCGGTCATGCAAAAATCTGACTTGCAGCGCCCCTTAAAGGAACGATTGAGCGACGGATACAGTAAAAGAAAGATCTATGTTGGAAAAACCTCCGGTTCCAGTGGGCATCCGTTTATATTTGCCAAAGACCGTTTTTGCCATGCCCTCACCTGGGCCGAGTTTATAGATCGTTATAATTGGATAGGGATTAACCTCAACAAGTCACTTCAAGCCCGTTTTTATGGAATTCCGCTGGATTTTTACGGCAATTTGGTAGAGCGATTCAAGGACAGGATCAGCCTGAGGCGAAGATTTAATATTTTCGATCTAAGCGATCAAAAGTTGGAAGGTTTTTTAGACCGCTTTAAAAAATCCAATTTTGATTACATCAACGGATATACAAGTTCTATCGTTCTTTTTGCCAAATATTTGGACAAACGCCAACTTGTTTTAACAGATATTTGCCCTAATTTAAAAGTTTGTATCGTCACTTCTGAAAAACTTTTTGAAAACGACAAAAAACTCATTGAAACCGCATTTGGAGTGCCTGTTATCAACGAATATGGCGCAAGTGAGGTTGGATTAATTGCCTTTGAAAGATCAAGCGAAGAATGGCTTGTAAACTCTGAAAGTTTATTTATTGAAATTTTGGATGAAAATAACCGGATCCTGCCGTATGGTGAGGAAGGACGCATTGTTGTTACTTCCCTCTACAACAAAGCACATCCTATGATTCGTTACGAAATTGGGGATACAGGAACACTTTCAAAAAACAGCTCTTTTAAAAGACCCATTCTGAAGAAATTAACCGGAAGAACCAATGATGTGGCAATTCTTGCCAATGGGAAAGTGGTGCCGGGACTCACATTTTATTATGTGACCAAATCCATAATTGAAGATGCGGGAAGTATCAAGGAGTTTGTAATTATTCAAACCCATATAGACCGGTTTAAAATTGAATATGTGAGCGATCACGAATTATCCAAAGTCCAGATCCATAAAATTTTGAGCGCCATTAAAATATTCGTGGGGAAAAACCTGAAGGTGGATATCGAACGAAAAGCGGTGTTAATAAGGAACAAAAGCGGGAAATTGAAACAATTTACTTCACTGGTTTAAGGTTTTAACCTGTTTGTTCTTAACCATAAAATGTTCCCATAAAAACCGTGACATATATTTACAGCTTTTCAGAAAGCCATAACCCAATACCCGATTATAGATTTGAAAGTTATATTTTAAAAGAGCGGTTTTATTGTTGGAAATTGAATTCTTCCGAAGCCTGTAATACGCCAGAGGTTGTTGAATTCCGAGGGCGGAACCGGCTTTTTCCAGAACGGAAAGCCACAATCCCCAATCCTGCCTTTTCCGAAGTAACGGACTATATATTTTGCCAATTTTATCAGCGTTATACATTCCGGTGAGGCTTCCAACGTAGTTGGATCTCAACAGCTTTTTATAGCTCAATTCCGGTAAAGATTCCACAATTTCAGGAAGCAATTGGCCGGTTTCCGTCATCAGCCGGTAGCTGGAAAAACTCATTGCCAAATTGTTTTTCAACATAAAATTCACCTGAACACCCAATTTTTCAGGGATCCAAAGATCATCGGCATCCAAAAAAGCGATAAATGATCCTTTTGCGGCTTTTATCCCTGTATTCCTGGAAGCACCGGTTCCCACATTTTTGGTGTTTTGATATAATTTGATCCGGGAATCCTGGCTCACAAAATCTTCGACCAAAGCAACGGTCAAATCATTTGAAGCATCGTCTATAACCAGTAATTCCCAATTTAAATATTTTTGATTTTGCACCGATTGGATTGCCGCGCCGATAAATTCAGCCGAATTATACGTGGGCATAATTACCGAAACCAAGGGGGCATCTTTCATAATTGGCAGATTTACCGTTTTATGTGCTTTGAAAAGTCTTTATGTTCGCTTTTAAACAATTCTTCCTGGCTGAGGCTTTTAAAGTAATCGTACGAAATTTTCATCCCATCAGATCGGGAAACTTTTGGTTCCCATCCCAAAATTTCTTTCGCTCTTGTAATATCCGGTTGGCGCTTCAAGGGATCGTCTTCTGGCAGGGATTTATAAATAATTTTTTGATTGGAATTGGTCAGTTTTATTATTTCTTCGGCAAATTGTTTGATGGTAATTTCATCAGGATTTCCAATGTTTACAGGTTCGCTGTAATCGCTGAGCAGCAAGCGGTAAATTCCTTCAATTTGATCGTCTACATAACAAAATGAGCGGGTTTGAGAACCGTCGCCAAAAACGGTGAGATCTTCCCCCCGAAGAGCTTGCCCAATAAACGCGGGGATTACCCTACCGTCATTCAAACACATTCTTGGTCCGTAGGTATTGAAGATACGCGCAATCCTAGTTTCCAGGCCGTGAAACCTGTGGTAAGCCATTGTCATGGATTCCTGGAATCGCTTGGCTTCATCATAAACCCCGCGCGGTCCAATGGTATTTACGTTTCCGTAATAATCTTCACTTTGGGGATGAACCAGTGGATCTCCATAAACTTCAGAAGTGGAAGCAATAAGGATACGGGCATTTTTTTCTTTTGCCAAACCGAGTAAATGAAATATTCCTATGGAACTTACTTTTAAGGTTTGAATTGGAATTTTTAAGTAGTCTATCGGACTGGCGGGAGAGGCAAAATGCAAAATATAATCCAGTTTTCCCGCGACATGGATAAAATTGGTAACATCGTAATGAAAGAATTCAAACTCATCCCTTTTGAGAAGATGATCTATATTTTTCATGTCTCCCGTAATAAGATTATCCATTCCAATAACCTGATAGCCTTCCTTAATAAACCTATCGCATAAATGAGAGCCCAAAAAACCGGCAGCTCCTGTAATCAATATCTTTTTTGACATGGTAAAATTTATATTTTTGAATTCTTAAAGTTCTGTAATTTTTAAAAATTCAATTAATTTTTATGAGTTATAAAATTAGTGTCCTTTATGTTCTTGTTTTTATTTTAAAAATGTAATCGAAAAAAATAGCCACGAATGCACTAATGATATTTTATTAGAGTGCAATAAGATATTTATTTCTTCGTTCACCTGCCGCAGACTGATATTTGACCAAAAAACAATTGAATAATAATTCCTACCGAGTTCTTCCATGGGGTTCAATAATTTTGTTGTTTAAACACTTCGATTACATCTTTAAAAAAATATAAAACACAAACCTTAAATTAAGATCTCAATTAATTCTGAATCCCGCTTTTATAAAGTTCCCGGACAGCGTCTTCCCAAGGTTCCAAACGTGTTTTAAAGGCCTCTAAGAGCTTGGTTTTATCAAGCACGCTGTAAGCCGGTCTCGCCGCTATTGTTTTGTAAGAATTGTCCTTATTGAGCTGAACATTTTTTAAATTTCCTGAAACCTTTAAAATTTCATTTGCAAACCCGTACCAGGTAGTTTCGCCTGAATTGCTGAAATGATATAATCCGAAATTAGTGTTTTTTTCCTTTATCAGCATTAAAACCAATTGCGCCAAATGATTGGCATTGGTAGGAGTTCCGGTTTGTGCGATTGTGATGTTCAAAGTCGCCTTTTCTTCGGCTTTAATTAAAATGGTCTTGAAAAAATTATGGCCAAATTCTGAATACAACCAGGAAGTCCTGAAAATAAAATAATCGGTTAAGATATCCCTGATATAATTTTCCCCTTGTAGCTTGGAAGCTCCGTAAACATTAATAGGATTGGTGAGATCTTTTTCGGAATAAGGGATTTTTGAGGTTCCGTCAAAAACATAATCGGTGGAAAAATGAATGAGAACGCTGTGGTTTTTTTTGCAAATAACAGCCAGGTTTTTAACTGCTTCGGCATTTATGTCAAATGCTTTTTCCTGTTCAGATTCGGCTTTTTCAACATTGGTATAGGCTGCACAGTTAATGCAATAATCTATTCTTTTACTTTTAAAGAAATCTCTCAAATCTTTTGTTGAAGTAATATCAATTTCCGAAGAATCCATAAAAAGCCAGTCTATTTCTACTTCCCGTGCTGCCAATTTCTGAAAACACTTTCCCAATTGGCCGGAGGCGCCGGTAACCAAAACTGTTTTTATCAAAATAATTGTTTTAGAGTGGGCAATTTAGTGTCTTTTTCAGAGAGAATCAATTCCTCTTCCGGGAAATTCCAATCTATTGCCAGGTCCGGATCGTTATAGATAACCCCGGATTCTGTGCCGGGAGAGTAAAACCTGTCGCATTTGTATGAAAAAACAGAGGTTTCGGAAAGGGTTATAAATCCATGGGCAAAACCCTGTGGAATGTATAGCTGATTATGGTTTTGATCGTTCAATATAATTTTATAGGTTTTTTTAAATGTAGGTGAATCCGGCCTTAAATCTACCACCACATCCAGTACTTCCCCATGAATTACCTGGACCAGTTTGGCCTGGGCAAATTCCCCCGACTGAAAATGCAGGCCCCGTAATACACCTCGCTTTGAAACCGATTGATTATCCTGCACAAATTCGATTTCAAGTCCGGTGGCTTCAAAAAATTTCCTTTTGTGATAACTCTCCAAAAAAACACCGCGATGATCTTTGAATACTTCCGGGATAATTAATAAACAATCTTGTAAGGGCGTTTTATGAAATTGCATAGTTCTTTTATGAGTTGAATATTTGTTCAAGGATCTTTTCGGTGATGAGGTAAGTAGGTTTTACCCCGGCAGTTCCCAAACCTCCCGAAGCCAAAGTGCTTCCGGATTCCAATGGGTTATCTGAGGCATAATAGGCATATCTCACTTTTACATTTTCAC
This sequence comes from Flavobacteriaceae bacterium, assembly GCA_016649785.1. GTDB lineage: Bacteria > Bacteroidota > Bacteroidia > Flavobacteriales > Flavobacteriaceae > Gillisia. The sequence continues at coordinate 5,380 of JAENXB010000065.1, read as the reverse complement.
TTATATTTCCGCGTAACCTGGAGGCTGCCTGAATTGCTTTTTGGTAATGTGCCCCTTCCATTTCAAGGCCAACTACGTTCCAGGTAGATTCCTGGAAAAATTTCAAAATATCCTTGTTTTGCAGCGAAGTTCCCAGTACTGTAATCATTGTGCCGTCTACTACCTTTATTCCGTTGCCGTCCAGATCAGATTTCTGGAGTTCATTGTAAAAGGGATAATTGTCTGCCGTACCTTCAAATAAATGGGCAGAAGGAATCATAATATCCCCTTTCCCGCCATCCAAAATCCCGGCTTTTCCCATGATTGAAATGGAAACCACATTTAAATGGATCTCGTTTTCTTCAAAATTGTAGGGCTTTAACAACTCTTCCAAAGTTTCATAGGCTTGTTCCCCAAAGGCGTAATCCATAACCACGATTACGGGTTTTTCCTCTTCGGTTTTATCATTAAATTTGAGATTTCCAAAGCCATTTTTAAGTTTGGCTGTATCAAAAATTTGAATGTCGATATTTGTTCCGCTTGTATCTTCAATAAATTTCATTCCGTTTTCCAAAGCCACTTTCATGACTTTGTTTTGCAATTCTCCATTGCCGCTATCGCTTAGATCCTCATAGATCTTCATTGGATCCTTTTTCTTTGATTCCACTTTCAAGGCTTCGGGAGCAAACAAAGCGTTCATCACAGAGTGCATATTTGCGCTAATAATATGAATTGGCCTGTGCATTAAATTGTTTTCCAACAATTGTCGCTTTACGGAATCTGCCCAAATTTCGCCGTAAATATGGTGCCCAAGGCGCTCCCTGAGTACCGGGCTAAAATTTACAATTCGCTTATTATTGTTAACGGTTTCCTCTATTGCTAACTTCCCAAGCCAATAAATAATATGTAAAAATCGCTCCTCATTATCGGAAAGCATAAATTTTGGATAAATAGAAGAAACTTCCTTAAAGGTTCTTCCCAAAATATTGGCTGTATGGGAAAGTGCTATTTCGCGTTCTACCTGGCTGAGTTCCTTCTTTAAAACTGCTTCTTCAAGTTTCTTCCAATCTCTGGTATAACTGCCTTCTTCATCTGTAATAATTTTGCGCATTATTTTATGCGACTCCATAAATAAGAAGGTTAAATGAGTAAGGATATCATAAATTTCTGATCTCCCGCGGGTAACTTCAATATTCATTTGTTCCTCGTCTATCCGGTAACAATTTCTTCTTCTTTTGGGAGGAACTATAGGTTTAAAATGAGAATTTGCATAACCTTCTTCACTTGTTAAATTGATAAAGGTGCACTCTTCAATTCCTTTTGGAAGCCTGTCTATTACATATAAAAGTCCGTTGAGTTCTACCTTTTCCCCAGCTATTGAACCATAAATTTCGGGTCTAAGGGTTAAAAGAGATTCGCGCAGGGTTTCTCCGGAAATACCCATTGGTTTATAGAAGCCCCGGTTGAACAAATGCCGCATGGTAATATACATGCGCTCTATTGCATTTGTACTTTCCTGCGCGCGGGTTCTTCCCATTAGTTTTATATTTCCCATTCTCTTCTACTGAGTTTTAATTTTTTCAAGTACTTCAGCAATTTTTCGGTCATTGGACAGTCTTGGGAGTTTATTTTGTCCTCCCAGTTTCCCCATGGACTTCATGTATTGCTGAAATCCGTTTACGGGAATTTTATTTATTTTTAGATGCTGAAGGATCTTCCCCTTTATTAAGTCGAAATAATACGAATTTTGCTGCTGAAGGGATTTGTCCAATATCATTATAAATTCCCGCATATCAACAGGTTCCTTTTCAAATTCGACAAACCATTCATGGAACGGCAATTCTTCGCCTTCCGGAGTAATTTGCGGAGCTACTGTAAATTCGGTAATTCTGGCATTGGTTTTTTCGGTGGCTTCCTGCATAGCCTGTTCTACCTCTTTTGCAATTACATGCTCTCCAAATGCCGAAATAAAATGTTTGATCCTCCCCGAAACTATCACCCGATATGGCTTTAAGGAGGTAAACTGAATTGTATCACCAAGATTATATGCCCACAATCCCGCACTGGTAGAGATAATCATCACATAATTTACTCCGGCTTCAACTTCCCCAATAGTGAGACGTTTTGGGTTCTCCTCAAAAAATTTTTCAGCTTTTACAAATTCGTAAAAAATTCCGGAATTCAGCAACAACAGCATTCCTTTTTCATTTTGCTTGTCCTGAAAGGCAAAAAAGCCTTCGGAGGCCGGGTATAATTCAATGCTGTCCACTTTTCTTCCTATCAGGTTTTCAAATTTAGCCCGGTAAGGTTCATAATTTACCCCTCCGTAAATAAACAGGTTAAAGTTTTTAAACAACTCGCCTACTTTTTTTCCTGTATTTTCCTGCAACTGTTCAAAATACATCTGAACCCAGGATGGAATTCCGCTTATCACGGTCATGTCCTGATTTTTTGTCTCTTCTACAATCGCATCAATTTTGGTTTCCCAATCATCAATGCAATTGGTTTCCATACTGGGCATCCTGTTTTTTTGAAGATATCCCGGTACATAATGCGCTACAATTCCGGAAAGACGGCCAAGTTTTACCCCATTCTTATCATCCAATTCCGGGCTTCCCTGTAAAAAGATCATCTTGCCATCTACAAATTCCGCATTGCCTGTATCGTTGATGTAACATAAAATAGCATTTCTGGCAGCATTAATATGGGTTGGCATTGACTCTTTGGTGAGGGGAATATATTTTGCGCCGCTGGTTGTACCTGAAGTTTTTGCATAATACAATGGTTTTTCCGGCCAAAGTATATCCGGCTCTCCGGAAACCATTTTATCTACATAAGGCTTTAACTCTTCATAATCCCTGATAGGCACCTTTTTGGCAAAATCCCGGTAATTTTTTATATTTTTAAAATCGTGATCTTTCCCAAAGAGGGTGTTTTCGGCTTTTTTCAACAGGTTATCAAAGACCTGTTTTTGGACTTCTTCCGGGTGGGATGCCCATTGGTCAATTTTAATACGAATGTAATTGGCAAATATTTTTGCCGAAAAGGATTTTATAGACATACTCGTTTATTCAAAATCAATATAATCTGATGGATTCACGGGGTTTCCATCTTTCCATAACTCAAAATGCAAATGCGGTCCGGTACTTAATTCGCCGGAAGAGCCCGCAAGGGCAATTACTTCCCCGGAGCGCACAAAATCGCCCTGCTCCTTGGTAAGTGATGAATTGTGTTTATAAACTGAAAGCAAGCCATAATTGTGTTCAATGATCATCACGTGTCCTGTTGCCGCACTCCACTCTGAAAATATCACACGGCCATCTGCCGCGGCTTTTACAGGGGCGTTTTTAGCTACAACCACATCTACCGCATAATGCCTGCTTTTTAGATTGTATTTTTCTGAAATTGTGCCTTTAACAGGTGGAAATAAAGCAAATTCCATTTGAGTACCCGCGGTTTCCAATACATTGTATTTATCTTCCTGCGAAACTTCTTCTCTTAAAAGAGAATCGGCTTTGGAAGAACTTAAATCAAATAAGGAAGGATCCATTTGCTGGGACTTTACCAGGGAATCCCTGTTTAAAATCATGGGTTGCAAATCTCCGGTGAGTACTTTTCTAATAGATTCGTAATATTGATTGTTCAACATCAAGGCAGTTTGAAGGGAATCAGTTTTATAGGCCAGTTCGGTTGCCTGCTTTTTTAGGTTGGCCGAGGAATAACCCGGAATGTATTCCCTTAGACCCGTGAAAGCTATTAAAAAGGTGGTCCCTGCAATTAGAATAATGATGCCAAGGCTTACCGCCACAAACACGTTGAGTTTGGTCAATTTAAACGAAAGCCGTTCTTCAAAGGTGTCTTCATTTAAAATTACCAACCGGTATTTATGGAGTAACTTCCTGGCGAATTTTTTCTTGTCTTTTTTTTCTTTAGCCATATTAATTTGTGCTATAACAAAGATAGCATAAAGTTAATTTTATACTATTTTATTGTTTATAAACGTGTATATTAGTAATTTCTTACTAAGTTTGTAATCTTAAAAACTTCATATTATGAACGCATTATTTTTACCATTGGTTATTGGGGCTCCACAAATTGTATTAATTGTGGTAGTTATCCTTTTGTTGTTTGGTGGCCGGAAGATCCCCGAATTAATGAGAGGTTTGGGAAGTGGAATAAAAGAATTTAAAGACGCCTCCAAGGAAGATGAGAAAAAGGATGAATTTCCAAAAGGAAACGATACTAATTTCCAGGAGAAAAAATAAAGACACTGAATTCTAAAAAAGCCCAATTTTCATTGGGCTTTTTTTTGTTCTAATTTATTTTTGCCGATTTCAAGATTGCTTCCAGTTCAAACATATTTTCCCGTTTGGATGTGGACGGTGAAAAAGCAAATCCTTCCAAAATAATATACCTGTTGTTTGCAGTATCCCTTATCGCATAATTAATAAATGGCCCGGCCATAAATGCGTTTTTCACCTCCCAGGTGCCCTTGGTTTCATAGGCAAATTTTCCGTCAATTTTCGAATCAAATAAATAGGGCGCATAAGCTTCCTCAGTAATCATATAACTGCCTTTTGTAGGGCCGGGAACATGGGTTTTCCCAATAGAATCCCTCATTTTAATAATATTTGCAACCACATCGGAATCATTATCTATTGCACTTAGCGGAACCTGATAAATCATTATTTCTATATTTCCCCTGGGAATATCCTTTCTAATCCAAAAGAAATCTTCATCTTCAATTGCATATCTGTAAGCGGTGGGAAATTTTAATGAAACCCCAAATTGTTTTTGAAGATTTGTGTCATCCTTTAAGGATTTATTGATTCGCCGTTGTTTTTCCCTGATTTCAGTGATTTTTAAAACATGTACGATACTGTCAGAATATTTGTTGATTTGACCTATAATTTCTTCTGAATCCTGCCCGGATATCAAAACACCTGTTTGGGGTTGTGCAAACGGATTTGTAAAAATTTTGAAATTGGCAGCTTTATTATCTTCAATTTTCACGAACAACCTGTTCTTTCGAACAAATCCGCTGAAGGCCTCCGGAGGCATCTGATTTAAAGAAAACAAAGGCTCCTCCTGTGGCAACCCATCTACCGGTGCGGCCAGTGATTTTCTGAGGGCTTCACCTATTGAACCTTCCCACATTTCATTCTCTAATACAACTGAAATATTGTTGATATTCCCGGAAGAATCGGTAAGGATGATTTTGTTGGCACTTTGAGAATTATCACAACCAGCGAGCAATGAAGCTAAAAAAATGGATAAGAACAGTATATTCTTCATAGTAAATATTTAAAAAATCCAACCTAAATTTTGGAAAGTTTTAGGACTGTACCTGGTTTAAGGTTTGTATTGGTTATACTATTCCAACTCCTCAAATTCTGTACCG
>JAENXB010000133.1 GCA_016649785.1 Flavobacteriaceae bacterium | reverse complement strand
TAACGTACTTCACCATACCTATACCAATATTCCGGGTCATGATGAAGATCTGGATGCCGGAAGAATTATCCGGTTTTCCAATAATGCCAAATGGTTAAAATTTCATAAATTTCAACAATATTATTCGGTCTTCTTATACGGATTGCTCACTTTTAACTGGGCGCTTACTACAGATTTTAAGCAAACAAAGCGGTATTTATCCCGAAAGCTGGCCTACGGAAAACTGCCCAGCCCAACTAAACAGTGGAGTATTCTCGCCATCACAAAATTGATCTATTTAAGCATTTGGATAGTTATCCCAATGCTGATCCTCTCAATTGCCTGGTGGAAGATCCTCATCGGATTTTTCGTGATGCATTATACTGCAGGACTTATTTTAAGCATTGTATTTCAGTTGGCTCATGTGGTAAATGAAACCCAAATGCCATTGCCTGATAAAACCGGGTCCATGAAAAATACCTGGGCAATTCATCAATTATTTACTACGGTGAATTTTGCCCCAAAAAATAAAATTGTAAATTGGTTCACCGGAGGTTTAAATCATCAGGTAGAACACCATATTTTTCCGAATATAAGTCATGTTCATTACACTAAAATTGCCGAGATCGTTAAACAAACTGCAAGGGAATGCAATTTACCTTACAATGAGTTTAAAACTACCCGTGAGGCAATTATCGCCCATTTCAAACATTTAAAAGCAATGGGCGCCAAACCGGCAATTTCAACTTAATTAATAATACCAACCAAAATTCATGCAACAAAAATTATCTGACAGAATTAACAATTTAGCCACTTCACAAACCTTGGCAATGGCCGCCAAAACCCGTGAATTAAGGGAAGAAGGAAAAGATATTATAGGCCTCAGCCTTGGAGAACCGGATTTTAACACCCCCGATTTTATTAAGGAGGCCGCAATTCAGGCAATAAACGACAATTACAGCTCATATTCTCCGGTAGACGGATATGTGGAGTTGAAAGATGCCATTGCAACAAAGTTTAAAAGGGACAATGGATTGAATTACACCCGTTCCCAAATTGTGGTTTCCACAGGGGCAAAACAATCATTGGCCAATATCGCTATGGTCATGTTAAACCCCGGAGATGAAGTGCTTTTACCTTGCCCGTATTGGGTAAGTTATGCCGATCTCATAAAACTTTCGGATGGAACTCCTGTTGAATTGCCCACTAGCGTAGAAAGCAATTTTAAGATCACTCCTGAACAATTGGAAGCTGCGATCACTCCAAAAACAAGAATGATCTGGTACAGCTCTCCTTGCAACCCCAGCGGAATGGTTTACAGCAAAGAGGAACTGCGTGCGCTGGCCGATGTTTTGGTGAAATATCCCAATATTATCGTCATGAGCGACGAAATTTACGAACACATCAATTTTGTGGGAGCACACGCTTCAATGGCTCAATTTGATGATATGTATGACAGGGTGATAACGGTAAACGGCGTTTCCAAAGCTTTTGCCATGACCGGATGGAGAATTGGATATATTGGCGCTCCGGAATGGATCGCAAAAGCCTGTACCAAAATACAGGGACAAATCACCAGTGGGGCCAACTGTATTGCACAACGTGCTACAATTACCGCTCTTGAAGCACCGGTGAGCAAAATCCAATTTATGGTAGATACTTTTAAAGAGCGTCGTACATTGATTATATCTTTGATGAATGAAATTGAGGGATTTAAAACCCCCGAACCTGAAGGTGCATTTTATGTTTTTCCGGATATCTCTTATTTCTTCGGAAAAACAATTAAAGGTCATCTTATAAAAGACGCCACAGATTTTTCTTTGTTTTTATTGGAAGAAGCATTGGTTGCGACTGTAACCGGTGATGCATTTGGAAATCCGGATTGTATCAGGATCTCCTATGCGGCGAGTGAAGCTCAAATTGAAGAGGCTTTAAAACGTATTAAATTGGCAGTTTCTGAAGCTTAATAGATTTTTAAGACAATTTATCTCAATTCATATTTCAAAAATCAGTTTGGTTAAACCAGACTGATTTTTTTGTGTGTTGAAATTCGATCTATTGAATAATTCTTCTAAGTCCCGGGTTTTAATCCATAATTGCAGATGTTTGCAAGGTTTCTGAGGAACAAAACTTAACGAAACTATTTTTGAGGGATTCAAAAAGGAACTGTTTTTCAACTTTTTTTGCCACAAATACACAAATGAAAAAATGTTTCACAGCGCACTATTTCCATTATTCGTGCATTCGTGGTTAATTTTTAGTCTAGACATTTCTTAGCTAAAAACGAAGATAATGGCCACTTAACTATATAACCAAATCTACTTTAATGCTTACCTGTTCCGCCAGAAAAACGGGGTAAAAAGTATCAAAACGGTAAATAATTCGAGCCTTCCTATAAGCATTAAAAAGGCAGACCACCACTTTCCAACCGGAGGAAGAATATCATAATTATTGATTGGTCCCAAACTGCCAAAAGCCGGGCCAATATTACCAAGAGTTGAAGCGGCCCCACCAATAGCGGTTTGAAAGTCTATTCCCATAAATGCGAACACCAGTGCCCCAATAATAAAGGCCAACATATACAGAATAAAAAATCCGAGGATATTAAAAACAATTTCCTTATTGATGGACTTACTGTTATAACGCACCGGCAACACTGCATTTGGATGCAAACTTCGTTTAAATTCTATAATTCCGTTACGAATCATAATGAGGTGACGCATCACTTTTACTCCACCGGCAGTAGAGCCCGCTGATCCTCCAAGAAACATTAATCCAAAAAACAAAACGCTAAGAAAAGGCGTCCACATTGTATAATCTGCACTTACAAATCCGGTCGTGGTTATAATGGAAAGAACCTGAAACAGGCCATGCCGGAAGGCGCTTTCTGCTTCTCCCCAAACCATGGGATGATCAATGGAAGATACCGACACATCGGCTTGATAATAGATTATTAACGCTGCTATGGCAGTAAAGCTCGCAATAAAGATGAAATACCATTTAAATTCATCGTCATGTAATACCTTTTGAATTTTTCCTTTAAAAGCGAAATAACTTAAAACAAAATTGGAACCTGCAAAAAACATAAAGATCAGGACGATATATTGAATGGCGGGCTGATCATTCCAATGTGCCAGGCTCGCATTTTTTGTTGAAAAACCGCCTGTAGAAAGTGTGCTAAATGAATGGTTAATGGCATCAAAAAAGCTCATTCCTGCAACTTTCAACAAAATGGTCTCCGCCACAGTATATGAAAAATAGATCAACCATAAGCGTTTGGCAGTATCGGTAATCCTGGGTTTTAACTTATCGGCACTAGGCCCGGGGGCTTCAGCAGCAAAAAGTTGCATCCCTCCTATTCCCAAAAGCGGAAGAATGGCAATTGCAAGAACGATAATCCCCATTCCACCTAACCAATGGGTTAGACTACGCCAAAATAAAATACCCCTGGGAACAGATTCAATGTCGGTTAAAATAGTAGCTCCTGTTGTTGTGTAGCCGGACATGGTTTCAAAAAAGGCATTGGTAAAATCTGGGATTGCTTCGCTTATAATATAAGGAAGGGTGCCGCTTAAAGCCATAAAGATCCATCCAAATGTTACAATGATATAACCGTCCCGTTTTTTGAGTTCTTTACCGTGGCCCCGGGTTGTAAACATTAAAAGGGTCCCTAAAAACAGGGTAATAAGGGCCGCCGTAGAAATTTGAAGTGCAATCCCATCATCATAATACCAACTTACCAAAACTGCAGTGAGCATGAAGCCTCCATTGAACAAGAGCAGCAAACCCATGATGTGCAGGATGACTTTGTAATTCAGTTTTGGCATTATAAAAAGAGTTTTTCCACCTTCTTTATAGATCTGGGAAGGCAACAAACCACCACCCTGTCAAGGGCTTTAATTATAAAATCCCCCAGGGCAATAAGTCCTTCTCCATCCCGCACAATCCCACCAATAATTGCGGAGCGGGGAAAATCGAGATCCTTTATTTTTTTATTGCAGACCTGTGAGGTGGGGTTAACAATAAATTCCAAAAGTTCCGCATTCATATTGTTCAGCTTGGTCATAGCAACCACTTCACCTTTTCGTATATACCTGAAAATGGTATTTGCAGCCAGCAATTTTTTATTGATCAAAGTATCTATTCCTATAGAATGGCTCAAATGAAAATAGTCCATATTTTCAACCAAAGCAATTGTTTTTTTAACACCTTTCGACTTGGCTACCAAACAGGACATAATGTTGGTTTCCGAATTTCCAGTAACGGAAATAAAAGCATCCATTTCGTGAATGTTTTCTTCCTCCAATAACTCCACATTCCGCCCATCGCTGTTTATTACAAGCGTATCAGGCAATTCATCGGCAAGTTCAAAGGCTTTTTCCCTGTCGCTTTCTATAAGTTTAACGTTGAAATTATTCCTGCATAAATCCCGTGCTGTTTTCTTTCCAATCTTACTTCCGCCAAGGATCATCACATTTTTAATTGTCTGTTTTACTTTCCCGGTAAGTTTGTACAATTCTTCAACCCCGGTATTTACGGTGATAAAATAAACCTGATCTCCTTCCTTAAACTGTGTGTCTCCCCTTGGAATTAAGGTATATTGGGTTCCAAATCTTTGAATGGCAATAGGAACAAAATGTAATTTAGGGAAAATTTTAGCTGCTTCCTTTACCGTTTTACCCACAAAAATAGCCGTTCTGGACAATTTAACACCAATCATGATCAGTTCTCCATTTTCAAACTCGTAACTATCGCTAAAGGCAGATTGATTTAAAAGTTGTGATATTTCTGTTGCGGCAAGTGCCTCGGGGGATATTAATTCGTCAATTCCAAATCTGACAAATCCAATTTCCTTTTTATTTTCTAAAAATTCGGTATTTGAAATTCGTGCGATGGTGCGTTTTGCACCCAGTTGTTTCGCCAAAACACACACGGTAATGTTGGTAGCCTCACTGGAGGTTACCCCTATTAACAAATCTACATTTTTTACCTGTGCATCTTTTAGAATGGCAATAGAAGTAGCGTCCCCTTTTAGGGTCCTGATATCCAAATGGGTATCGGCATAAATTAGATTTTCCCTGTTATTATCAATTAAGGTAATATCCTGAGACTCATAGGAAAGTAATTTTGCCAAATGAAAGCCAACTTCTCCTGCACCGGCGATTATTATCTTCATATTATGCGTTCAAATTGTATTAAAATTCAAAGATATGATATTTATACAATTCAGTATTAGTGAATTTTCAATTAAATCAGGATCTTGTAAAGGCTTTAATTCCATATCACCTATCTTTGAAACAAATTTTGCAAATGAATAAAAAGATTACCCCTTACAAAAATTCCAAGCTCAACAAAAAAGAACAGGTTGAGCAAATGTTTGATAAAATATCAGGAAATTACGATGGACTCAACCGTGTGATTTCTTTTGGTATAGATGTAAGCTGGCGAAAAAAAGTAATTGATCTTGTCGAGGCAACCAATCCAAAAAACGTGTTGGATATTGCAACCGGAACAGGTGATTTGGCCATCAGTTTAGCCAAAACCGGGGCCCGGGAAATTGTTGGATTAGATATTTCGGAAGGGATGCTGGAAGTAGGCAGAAAAAAAATTGAAGCCGAAAATCTTTCGGAAAAAATTAAAATGATCCAGGCAGATTCTGAAGCTTTACCATTTGAGGACAATTCTTTTGATGCCATAACGGTAGCTTTTGGGGTGCGGAATTTTGAACACCTGGAAAAAGGACTTTCTGAAATATACCGCGTATTAAAACCAAATGGAATATTTGTGGTCCTGGAAACATCTGTGCCAACAAAATTTATCTATAAACATGGTTATAAATTTTATTCCAGCACAATTCTTCCTGTAATTGGAAAACTATTCTCAAAAGACAAAGTTGCCTATTCTTATTTAAGTGAAAGTGCCGCATCTTTCCCTTACGGAAATCAGTTCAACAATATTTTGCGAAAAATTGGGTTTATCAATGTAGAAGATAAGCCTCAAACTTTTGGTGTGGCTACCATATATACAGGATCTAAATAGAAGTATGAAAAAATTTATTGCCATGACAGGGCTGTTGTTGTGCTTTTTTCAGGGGAACGCCCAGTTCTTCTCGGGGGAACGTATTTTGAATAATGAAAATTTTGATAAACAAAGATGGTCCTGGGGTTATTTTTTAGGATTTAATACCTACGATCTCGATTTTGACCTGAAAGAATATACACCAAATCTTCCTTTTCAGGATAAACAATATAATGTAGAAAAAACAATTGGCTTTAATGTTGGATTGATTGGGAATTTAAAGCTGAACAACAACCTGGACCTGAGACTGGAACCGGGGGTGAGTTTTAACCGAAGGAATTTTCAATTGCTGAAAGCCGATCAGGGCACCATCCGGGAAATCAATGCTACCTATGTACATATCCCTTTATTGCTGAAATTTTCAGCGAACAGGCTGAATAATTTTAAACCCTTTGTGGTTGGAGGAATTTCCACTTCCCTCAATTTATCCAGCAATGAAAACAATCCCGACGATAATAGTGCAAATCAGTTTAGAATGACCACCAATACCTATTATTATGAAGTTGGGTTTGGCGTAGACCTTTATTTCTTTTATTTCAAATTTTCGCCATCCCTTAGGGGCGTTTTTGCAATTAACGATGAGTTGATCAGGGATAATAACCCAGAAAGTATCTATACCGGCAATGTAGAAAAAATGTCGTCACGTGGGATCTTTTTAAACTTCACATTTCAATAGTTCGCTTGTCGCCGGAATTCACTCAATAAAATAGCGGTAGCTGTGGCCACATTCAAACTTTCAGTACTTTGGGATTTTCCAAACCGGGGAATATTCAGCTTTTGGGAAACCGTTTTTTCAACTTCTTCTGAAATTCCGTTGGCTTCATTTCCTAAAATTAAAATTCCGTTTTTGGGAAGTTGCGTTGTATAGATATTTTCCCCTTTCAAAAAAGTTCCAATTACCGGTTGCTCAATATTATTCTTTAAAATCAATTCTAAATCGACATAGGTTATTGCAACCCGGGTGATACTGCCCATTGTAGCCTGCACTACTTTTGGATTATAACAATCTACCGTATCATTCGAGCATAACAAAGTTTCAATTCCAAACCAGTCACACAACCTGATAATGGTGCCTAAATTTCCCGGATCGCGAATCCCGTCCAGAGCAACAATCAAATTCTTTATAACCGGGGTATTTTCTTTCGGAATTTCAAAAAGTGCCAGAGCGCTTTGAGGGGTTTTTAACCGACTTATTTTTTTTAATTCCTCCTCATTTATCAAATGGGTTTTTGATGGAGGAGCGTTAAAATTTTCCCCAGTTGTAAAAAGTGAATCCAGTTCAAATGGAGAGTTTAATATTTCCCTGATCCCTTTTTTGCCTTCCACAATAAAAAGACCGGATTTTGTCCTGTTTTTTTTTTGCTCAAGACTTGTTATTAACTTAATTTGGCTTTTGCTAACCATGCAAATAATGTATTTTTGAACACTTAATTAATTTTATTGAAACGCCTCCCTGCAAAACTATCGTTATTTATTTTAACCCTGGCACTTTTCTTTTCCTGCAACGCAGTAAAAAGGGTTGGTAATGATGAATTATTGCTCAGTAAAAATATCATTTATTTAAATGGTAAAAAAAATAAAGAAAGCCGTATTCACAACCAATTATACCAGGAACCCAACTCTAAATTGCTGGGAATTCCTTTAAGTTTACATTTCTATAACCTGGCGAAACCCCAACCCGATACCGCATTTCAACATTGGCTCTATAAAAAACCTAACAGGAAGGAACGGCTGATCAAAATTTATTCGGAAAAGCAGGTGGTTCAAATGGGAAATTCCTATGTAGCCTTGAACGAATGGATAAAAAG
>JAENXB010000390.1 GCA_016649785.1 Flavobacteriaceae bacterium | reverse complement strand
TTCCAATGCGGAATGGCTGATATCCGGAAATGTGTTCAGGTTCAAATTAAACCTCACCACCACCGCCTTTTTTAATGCGTTTAGCGATGCTTTTATTTCCAGCAGGATTTCTACATCGGTTAAACTTCCTCATGGAATTGTCTTTGTTCCACAGCTCACCTATGAATATTCAGGTAACGGACTGACCTCAGTCCAGGGTCAGTTAAAGAAGCAATTGTTCGAAAAAGCACATCTGCAGGTTTCCTACCTCCGGAATTTTAATTATGATCAATTTTACCTGCAACTAGGCTTTACCTATGAACTTCCGTTTTCACGGGTCGGACTTTTCAGCAGTACCAATAAAAATCAAACTTCCTTTTCACAATCGGCCACGGGAAGTCTCACCTTTGATCCAAGAGCCAGTTACCTAAAATTCAATAATACTCCCGACCTCGGGCGCGGCGATCTTAAGTTTCAGCCGTTTCTGGATTTGAACGGCAATCAAAAAAGGGATAAAAATGAACCTTTGGTTGAGGGGTTATCCATCCGGAATATAGGCGGAGGAATCAGGGAAAAAGCCAAGGATGGAACAATCATATTTTCAGGTTTAGAACCTTATATAATGCATCATTTTATCCTTAATACCACCAATCTAAACAGGATTTCCTGGAGGGTGGAAAAAGAGACTTATAACATCAGCGTGAATCCAAATCAGTTAAAATTAATTGAAATTCCCGTGTCGGTAGTAGGGGAAGTTGCAGGGTTCATTTATGACTCAAAAAACGGTATTGGAGGAATAAAAATTAATATTTTCAACGAAAAAGAAGAGCTAGTTGTTAGCATTCTTTCTGAATCTGATGGCTATTTTAGCTTTCTTGGCTTAAAATCGGGTGGGTATTCCGCAAAAATAGATTCGCTGCAATTACAAAAATTACAAATGTGGACAGAACACGCTAATTCAACTTTTGTAATTGATAATGGTACCGATGGTGTAATTGTGGACAATATTGAATTTGTACTTTATAAAGGTGAAATTGAAAAACCTATTGCTGAAACTATCCATGAGGGATATCAAAGTGAGAAAGCAAATTTCATCCTTTCCGAAAAAGCAAGTGATAAAAACAAGAGTAATGAAAAAGCCTCAGAACAATTAGTTTATAGTGTGCAACTTTTGGCTTCAAAAAGGAGAGTGGAGTTATCTGATCCGTTTTTCAAAGGTTTGGAAGATGTGGAGGAGTACCTACATGAGGGAATACACAAATACACTACGGGCGCGAGTAAATCGGTGAAGGAAGCCAACAAGATTAAAAACAAGCTGCTTTCCCGAGGATTCCATGGAGCTTTTGTGGTGTC
>JAENXB010000308.1 GCA_016649785.1 Flavobacteriaceae bacterium | reverse complement strand
GCCCTATTATTTCCGGGATTTTCACCCTCAATGGTAAATGATGCTTTGGAATCCTTTAAAATCAAAAAGGAAGAAGCTCTTTGCAATATGTCTTTGTGGATGGTATTTAAGAAACTATTTTTTTTATCGGATAAATTGGCTTCAAGATACGCTTCCAGTTTTTCCGTTTTGGCTATAAGCGGACAAAAATCTCTGGTTCCCGGTAGGTTGTTTATAATGCGATGGCGCGTTGAGCTATTACCTTTAATCGCATATTGCAATTTTTTATCAATTAGCGGTATAGGATTCCCTCTGTCCAAATCCAATATATTTAGCTTTACATTTAATAGCCATTCGTACAAAAACCAGATTTTTCGGCTATACTGACCAAGGATTTCAGATTGAATCATGTTTTCAAATTCCTCAGGCGGCACTAATTCAAACAACTTTTTAAATACCAATAGATTGACTCCTTCATATTTTAAAGCAAATATTAATTGTTTGTAAAGGGTGTCTTCAGGTTGGTATCTTGATGTATATACCTTCCACTCCTTGGTGATGTATTTTCTTTTCTTATAACTGATAAGTGCCAATTGGTTTGGGATTGGAACTGGAAGATTATAAGCTTCTATTATTGCGCCATAGCCAACCAAAACGCCTTCTTCTGGTGCTTGTTTTCCGTGAAAAACACTTATTTTAAGAGAAATATGTTTATTATTCATACTTTTTGGTGAAATATATATTTTCAAAGATAGGTGAAAAATGTTTGTTCATCGTGAAAAATGTATATTATTAGTAGATTTTAGTGAAAAATGGTTATTTCAAATATTATGGAAAAATAGGTTTTAGATTTGGCAAATTGAGTTTTTAAATGGCTTTTCAGGTTCATTTTGATAAGAAATTGGAAAAACGGGTTTTTCACTACATTTAGCACTTTCTGTTTATTTTATTTAGGGACAACTTACACCATAAAATGACCAATTCGGTAAAAAGTGATCATTCCGGTCATAAATAGTCATTTCCGTCAAAAACAATCATACCGGTCATAAATAGCCATTTCAGTCCTAAACAGTCATTTCGGTCAAAAATAGTTATTACGGTAAAAAGTGATCATTCCGGTCATAAATAGTCATTACGGTATAAATGACACTTTTCGGTATAAATGACCTTTTTCGGCACGGATGGACACTCGTTTTTTTATGCTATGATAAATCATCGGTGATTTGCTAAGAATTAAAAATTTATTCGATTATGGCTAGACAAACTGGTATTATTAAATTGAAAGGAACTATCGGGGATATTTCCTTTTACAAAACTTCGGACGGACACCTTGCCCGCGAAAAAGGCGGCATTGATAAATCCAGAATTGCAAATGATCCTGCGTTTCAAAGAACGCGTGAAAACGGATCCGAATTTGGAAGGGCCGGAAAGGGCGGAAAATTGGTACGAAGCGCCATCAGGATTCTTTTGCTGAATGCAAAAGACAAAAGAGTGGTGAGCAGACTGACCACCGATCTTTTAAAGGTCGTGAAAACGGATACTGTCAATGAGCGCGGAATGAGAACCATTGAGGATGGCTCTATGGGGCTTTTAAGCGGCTTTGATTTCAATACCAATGGGAAACTGGGATCCACGTTATTCGCCGCTTACAGCAACGATTTCGATCGTGTAACAGGTGAAGCGACTGTAAACATTCCATCATTTTCGCCATCGGTAAGGATTGCAGCTCCGGCAGGAACCACGCATTTCAAAATTGTGACTGGTGCCTCAGAATTGGATTTTGCAGGTGAAACCTCCACTTTTGAAAGTGATGAAACTGCCATTTTGCCTTATGACAGCTCAAACACCGCTATTATTGATTTTGTCTCTGCACTTACTCCAAACTCCACGCTTCCTGTGATCCAGGTATTGGGCGTTGAGTTTTACCAGGAAGTGAACGGGCAAATGTATCCGTTGAAAAATGGGGCATTTAATGCGTTGGCAGTTGTTTATGTAGACACGATCTAGTTGTGGAACTGCATTTACAAAGAACCTATTTTAAGGAGGGTGCCAACGGCGCCCTCTTTAATAATAATGTTTTTTTGGGTTTTGCCATTGAGCTTCCCTGGTTGGAAAACCAGAAAAGGAAGTCCTGCATTCCGGAAGGCGTTTACACACTTAAAGCGCGTTATTCCGAAAAGTTTAACCATCATTTGATCTTGGAAAATGTTCCGGGAAGAAATTTGATTCTGATCCATCCAGCGAATGATGCAAAAAAAGAATTGTTGGGCTGCATTGCACCGGTCACTTTTTTATCGGGAATCGGAAAAGGAACGGCTTCAAAACCATTGCTTCAAAAATTAGTGTCGTTGTGCTATCAGGCATTTGACCGAAAAGAAATTGTCACCTTAACCATAAAATCTTAACCAATGAAATTAATAGATCGATATAACAAACCCACACCCACGTTTTTCAGAAAACTTAGAAATATTGGTATTGCTTTGGCGGCCACCGGCGGAGCCATTATAGCGGCTCCCATAGCATTACCG
>JAENXB010000049.1 GCA_016649785.1 Flavobacteriaceae bacterium | reverse complement strand
TTCTCCCGGAATTTTTTACGCATTTTATGACTTAAAGTATTCAGCAGAAAAGTAAAAATAAACAGGGTGATACCAGCTGCGAAAATGGTCCTGTATTCAAGGGAACCGTGTTGAACATCACCTAAACTCACCTGGACTATATAAGATGTAATTGTCTCTACCGGAACTGTTGGGTCAAATGTCAATCGCGGCTGTTGACCTGCAGCAATGGCAACGATCATTGTTTCTCCAATGGCCCTTGAAATAGCAAGGATTATAGATACAATTATTCCGGAGGAAGCAGCCGGGACAATTACCCTAAAAGAATTTTGAAGCCTTGTGGAACCCATTCCGTATGAAGCCTCCCGCAATGAGTATGGTACGGCCTGCAAGGCATCTTCACTTAATGAAGATATATATGGAATGATCATTACGCCCATAACCAGTCCTGCAGAAAGTGCGTTAAAACCTGAAAGTTCCGGAAATATTCCCTGTAGAAAAGGAGTTACAACCATTAATGCAAAAAAACCGTAAACTACGGTTGGTACAGCTGCCAGAAGCTCCAGCAGTGGCTTAATGGTCTTTCTAAAACTCTTTGGGGCATACTCGCTTAAATAAATACTGATCGATAAGCCAACCGGCACCGCAAATGCAATGGCAATAAAAGTAGTAAGCAAAGTTCCCGAAAGCAGGGCCATTATACCAAAATGTTTATTGGTGAATAATGGTGTCCATTCTGTATCCGTTAAAAAATCTATAATCGAAACCTCGCTAAAAAAATAAAAAGCTTCAATGGACAGAACTAAAATTATTCCAATAGTAACCGCGATAGTAATTAAAGCACTTGATAACAAGAGCTTTTCAATTACAAATTCTTTTATTCTCCGCATTTATCGGTACAATTAAAAAATAACATCAAACAAGATAACGAGTTTGATGTTATTTTTTCCTGATTATTTATTGATTGTTTTCTACAAAGCTATTGAATTTTTTCAATTCTCCTGCATAATCTTTTTCGGTCAAAGGAAAATAGCCTACATCCGTTGAAAGTTTTCCGGCTTCTTTTAAATAAAACCTTACAAATTCCACCACTTCAGGGTTTCCAACTGAAGAACTATTTACATAAATAAACAATGGCCTGGATAATGGTGAATAAGAGCCATCGTTAACAGTTTCTGCTGTAGGTATAACTGGTCCATTCCCACCATCAATCGATGCTAATGCAAGTTTGCCCTCATTTTCTTTAAAGTAAGCCAATCCGAAGAAACCAAGTCCGAATTTATCTCCTGCAACTCCTTGTACCAGTAGATTATCGTCTTCACTCGCTGTATAATCCCCCCGGCTTGAACCGCTTTTCCCGTTAATTACCTCTGTAAAATAATCAAAGGTTCCGGAAGCAACACCGGGACCATAAAGATGTATTTCTTCATTTGGCCATTCGGGATTGATCTGGTTCCACTTCATTATTGTTCCTTGTGCAGCTGGTTCCCAGATCTTTTTTAGTTCTTTAACAGTAAAAGACTTTGCCCAATCATTTTCCGGGTTAATAACTACCGCAAGACCATCTAAAGCTACTTTTAATTCCACATATTTAATATTGTTTTCTTTAGCAGCAGCGGCTTCTTTATCTTTTATTGGTCTAGAGGCATCTGAAATATTAGTTTCACCTCTAACAAATTTTTGAAAACCCCCACCGGTTCCTGAGACCCCAATGGTTACGTTAATTTCTGGTTTAACTGCCCTGAATTCTTCAGCTACGGCTTCGGTTATAGGATATACGGTACTGGAACCATCAACACTGATTGATCCGTTTGCTTCCCCATCCTTATTTTGTCCTTTTTTGTTTCCGCAGGCAATCATTGTAAAAGCTAATACGGCAATAAATAATACTCTTTTCATAATTTATATCTATTAATTTTCAACAATGCAAATAACAACCACTAATGTAAATTTAAGGTTAAGGCCAGGTTATGTTTAGGTCAAAAGAATCCTAAATTTAATTAAAACAAAGGTGAAAAAATTCTCCGAACTTCTACAAATAAAAGTTTCTGTTTTTCTAAAATTTATAATTTATTTATAATTCAGGCACTATATCTTTAGTTTTAAATAACTTAACTTCAATTGATTAATTAAAATTTTTCAAAAATGAGTTCTTTTAGCACTTCAAATATAGGTCTTTCGCAATTTTATAAACCGCTGGAAAGAGCTTCAGACCTCGATCCATTAATGGATAGAATTGGTGATTCAAAATACGTATTACTGGGAGAAGCCAGTCATGGGACTCATGAATATTATACCTGGCGGGCTAAAATTTCCAAAAGGCTTATAAAAGAAAAAGGTTTTTCATTTATCGCGGTTGAAGGCGACTGGCCAGATTGCTACAAAATAAACCGATGGATAAAAGGCCTTGAAAACAATGAGAAATCTATCATAGATGTTCTAAAAGAATTTAAACGCTGGCCTACCTGGATGTGGGCTAATTGGGAAATTGCAGCCTTTGCCGAATGGTTAAAAACCCACAATAAAAATTTGCAGGCAGATAAAAAAATAGGGTTCTATGGCCTGGATGTTTACAGCTTGTGGGAATCTATGGAAATTATAGTAAAATACCTGGAAAAGGAGGATCCCAAAACTGCAGAACTTGCAAAAAAGGCTGTGAGTTGTTTTGAGCCTTATAGAGAACGGGATTCTTATGCTACGGCATTTTCATATTCCAGGGCAGGTTGTAAAGAAGAAGTCATTTCCTTGTTGCAGGAAGTTAGAAAAAGGTCCCATAGTTACGATCATGAACCGGAGGCAAATTTAAATGCCGAATTAAACAGCCTGGTTGTTGCAAATGCTGAAAAGTACTATGAGGCAATGGCAGGTTTTGGCGAGGATTCCTGGAATGTCCGGGACCGCCATATGGTAGAAACTCTAAATACATTGACAAAATTTCACGGATCGGATGCTAAAATTATTGTCTGGGAGCACAATACCCATATCGGCGATGCGCGCGCTACTGACATGGCAGACAGCGGATTGGTAAATGTTGGTCAATTGGTACGTGAACAACATGAAAAGGACGGAGTGTTCCTGATTGGTTTCGGTTCTTATTCAGGATCGGTTGTAGCTGGAAGCAATTGGGGCGCAAAAATGCAGAAGATGAGAGTTCCAGAAGCCATTCATAACAGTATAGAATATAAGCTTCATCAACAGGATCCAAAGAACAAATTGATCATTTTTGATGAAGATACTCAATTAAAGGAAGCATTCGCTAAAAAAACGGGACATAGGGCAATTGGGGTTGTTTATCACCCGGAAAGGGAATGGGGAAATTACGTTCCTTCCAAACTCTCTGACAGATATGATGCTTTTCTCTTTATTGATAAAACAAAAGCACTCCATCCATTGAAAATAAAACCCGATGGCCACCTGTTGCCCGAAACCTATCCTTTCGGGATTTAGATGATCTCACATTTTAAAGAAAGAAAAAATACAAGTATATACAAACACGAAATTTTTAAAAAATAAACCGGAATTATGAAAAATATCGATACGATTAAAGAAATCCTTGGTGCAGATGCATCCTATTTATTAGATTACGTCAGTAATAAAATACCCAAACAAAACCTTAGTATTCCCGATCCAAATGCGGTTGATAAATTTATCACTAGCGACAGGAATCCCCAGGTGTTGCGAAGCCTGGCGCAATTATATGATCATGGAACCCTTGGAGGCACCGGTTATTTAAATATTTTACCTGTAGATCAGGGCATAGAACATACGGCGGCAGTTTCCTTTTATAAAAACCCGACTTATTTTGATCCTGAGAACATTATTAAACTCGCCGTGGAAGGCGGATGTAATGGAGTTGCCTCCACATTTGGGGTGTTGGCGATGCATGCGAGAAAATACGCCCATAAAATCCCGTTTATTGTAAAGATCAATCACAACGAACTGCTCACCTATCCAAATACCTTTGACCAAATCCTTTTTGGAACTGTGAAAGAAGCCTGGAATATGGGCGCCGTAGCCGTTGGAGCGACGATTTATTTTGGTTCACAAGAAAGTGACAGGCAAATTCAGGAAATAGCGGCTGCATTTGAAGAAGCGCATCAACTTGGAATGGCGACAATATTATGGTGTTACGCAAGAAATAAAGCGTTTAAAACAGAAAAGGAAGATTATCATTCGGCTGCAGATATTACCGGACAAGCCAATTATATTGGTGTAACTATAAAGGCCGACATCATTAAACAAAAACTCCCGGAAACAAATTTCGGTTTTAAAAATATCAATTTTGCCAAATATGATGATGAGATGTATGAAGCTTTAACTACAGATCACCCAATCGATCTTTGCCGGTACCAGGTTGCCAACTGCTATATGGGAAAAATTGGTTTGATCAATTCCGGAGGAGGTTCAAAGGGAGAATCGGATATTAAAGAAGCTGTTAAAACCGCGGTAATAAACAAACGCGCCGGGGGAAGTGGTTTAATAATGGGCCGAAAATCTTTTCAACGCCCAATTGATGAAGGAGTGAAAATTCTGAGAAGTGTACAGGAAGTTTACCTGGAACCGGAAATAGATATCGCCTGATGCAAATTTTATATACCAAGCAGTATTTTTAAATATTGAGTTATAAAAAAATAGCCGCGAATGCACAAATAATAAATTCATTCAGTGATATAAAATATTTTTTATTCGTGCATTCGTGGCAAAAAACAAATCATCAATTCTTCCTTTTGAAATTCCTCCTGGAAGTTCGAATCTTTAATTTTAAAGCCTGATGGAACAATTAGATCTTTTAAAAGAAAAAGTATTCAGAAATGCCGGAAAAATACATTTTTAGAAAGTACAGATCAGAAATTTTTTAAGGGTAAAAAAGATGTTTCCACATGTAAACCTCCATTTTCTTCGACTGTCCAGGCGAAATACACATTTTTCCCGAGAATTTCCATTTGTGGAAAGCCATTTGCACGGGCATCAGTTGAATTTGAAACTGCCAGAGGCTCCGATTTCTCACCTTTGGATGTCACTTTTACAACTTTGATCTGCGCATCGCTTCCGGAACCTTCCACCCAGGAAACAAGGGCGTTATCTTTATCAATTAAGCTCACATCTACCTTGCCTATTGGATTTCCGTTATCGACGCGGATTGGTTCTGAAAAAATTTCGCCTCCATCCCCGGAAAATACGACATTTACTTTCGGAATATTTTCAGCTGCGGTAAACCAGGCAATCACAAGTGTATTCTCAATTGCAGCTGCTTTTGGTCCGTTAACGGGACAACCTTTAATTTCCCAATTATCGTTATGAATTGGTTTTGGTTCCGTCCAGTTTCCATCAATAAACCGAACAATCGAAATATCACGGACTTCAGTTTCCGTTCGATCCCGATAGATAACAACAGGTCCATTGCCGGTAAGTGCAGCCGCAGTGTGACAACAATCACAGGTGCGGGTGTCAAGAAGTGTATCGTCCAAAATTTCCCCGGCAGAAGTAACCACGGCAGCACGGATGTTCATTGCCTTGGTTTCGTCTTTGGAAGCGGTATCCCTTCCGTCTAACCAGGTGATAAAAAAGGAATCTTCTTCAAAAGGAATTATGCTAACAAATCCGTGTTCGGTTTTGGTTGTATCGTTGTGTAATTTAAAAGGCTCTCTCCATTGATCTTCAGATTCATTTTTTAAGTTGAGAAAAACATCATAAGCAAAATATGCCGTATCTGATTTTCTCAAAAAATGAGTCAATAAATTCCCATTATTTTCAGCTATTCCGGGAAAATCGGCCCAATTGACAAACCAATCCGATCCGGAAGCGATCTCTTCGGGAGCGGTCCATTTGCCTTCCGTCAATTCAGAATAATTCAACGTTGCAATGGAATCTTCCTTAGTTACCCATGAAAGAAATAATTTTTCCCGATTTGAAAACAGATAAGGAAGCGAACTGCTATCTTTTGCAGGATTGGGAAGTGCGATTATCCCTTCCGCTATTTTCTGCCGGAAATTATCCTTGTCCTGACTTGTATCTTTACAGGAAAACATCATTAGCCCTAAGGAAAAGCAAAAAAGCAATTTTGGAAACACTTTCATATTCGAATTGTTTTAACCGGCGAAAAGAATAAAAAAGTTCAGTATATCCTTACTTTTTAATACAAATAGGTTTGTAATGAATGAAATTTTATCGCAACAGTTGTCTAAATACAAATAAAGGCTTTTTAAAAGACAGAAAAAAACCTGCGGGAATTAGCGCAGGTTTTTTTAAAATTATTTAATGAGAAAGTTGATTATTCAGTTCTAACCTTGATCTCTTTTCTCGTTGGTTTTAAAGTTTCCACATTTAAAGCCTCTCCATACAAATCAAAATCTTCAGCTTCAGTAATTTTTACATCGTAAAATTCGCCGGTTTTAAGATAGGTTTTGGTGGCGTCTATCAAAACTTCATTATCCACATCGGGAGAATCAAATTCTGTACGACCAATGAAATAGTTCCCTTCAATTCGATCGATTATCACTTTAAAGGTTTTTCCTATTTTTTGCTGATTCAGTTCCCAGGAAATCTGAGATTGTAACTCCATAATTTGATTGGCGCGATCCTGTTTTACCTCCTGGGCCACATTGTCTTCAAGATTATATGCGTGCGTATTTTCCTCGTGAGAATAGGTGAAACAACCTAAACGTTCAAAACGCATTTCCCTTACCCATTCCTTCAATTCCTGAAAATATTCTTCAGTTTCACCTGGATATCCAACAATTAATGTAGTTCTTATAGTCATTTCAGGAACTCTTTTCCTGAAGTCCTGAAGCAATTTGGTAGTTTTTTCGTGTGTTGTTCCACGTCTCATCGATTTCAAAAGATCATCGGAGATATGTTGCAACGGTATATCAATATAATTACAAACTTTAGGTTCGCGCTTCATCACCTCTAAAACATCCATTGGGAAACCTGTAGGGAAGGCATAATGTAAACGTATCCATTCAATACCTTCAACTTTCACAAGATTTTCAAGCAATTCGGCAAGATTTCGTTTTTTGTAAATATCAAGTCCGTAATAGGTTAAATCCTGGGCGATCAGGATTAGTTCTTTAACTCCGCTTGCAGCGAGGTTTTTAGCTTCCTTGACGAGGTTTTCAATTGGGGTAGATTTGTGTTTACCGCGCATTAAGGGAATGGCACAAAAAGAACAAGGCCGGTCACAACCTTCGGCAATTTTCAAATAAGCGTAATTCTGCGGAGTTGTCAATAATCGTTCGCCCAATAATTCGTGTTTATAGTCGGCTTCCAGGGCTTTCAGCAAACCGGGAAGTTCGGTTGTTCCAAAATATTGGTCGACATCCGGAATTTCTTTTTGAAGATCCGGCTTATAGCGTTCGCTTAAACATCCGGTTACAAAAACTTTATCGACTTCACCCTTTTGCTTTTTCTCAACATATTCAAGGATGGTATTTACCGATTCTTCTTTGGCATTATCTATAAATCCGCAGGTATTGATTACAACAATATTTCCTTCCTCTTCGTGAACAACATCTTTGTTATTGGCCTTCAATTGTCCCATTAACACCTCACTGTCATACACGTTTTTGCTGCAACCCAAAGTTACTACATTGATCCTGTTCTTCTTTATCGACTTCGTCCTCATAAACTTAAATACATTTTATTAGCTTCTTGTTGAGACCTCAAAGGTTTTTAAAACCGATTGGTCTTTAAAAAGTAAGCGGCTGCAAAGATACAATCTATTATTTGAATAGCAGAACCTGTTTTAAACGCTTAAGGATCTTATACTTAAATTTTTCATCTTAAATCCAATTTTGGATCTTCATCAACTTCCTAAGTTGAAAAATCCTATAAATGAAAAAGATCATAATTATTGCTCTACTTCCCTTATCTTTTTATCCAAATCGTCTATAGGCAGCATCAAAACAGGGATCTGGACATTGTGAAGCAATTAAAAAATTAAGATAAACTTCGGATGAGTTTTAAGAAAGCCTCTTGAAGCTGCCGGGTAATTTCCCCGGTCTCGGGCCTGTTGAAGATCTCCTTTTCATTTAAAAGCATTGATTTTACCGATAAGATCTGTGTAGTGGTACCGGTTAGGAAAACTTCATCAACATCTTTCAGTTCATTTATATGCAAGGCTTTCTCACTTAACTCAAGATCCATTTCCCGACACATTTCAAGAATTACTTTTCGGGTAATACCAGAAAGGATATGAGGCCCTTCAGGATGTGTGAATATCCTGTGTTTTTTCACAAAAAATACTGAAGTGTGAGATCCTTCAGTGAAAAATCCATCCCGAACCAATAAATTTTCATCAAGGCCTAAACTATGAGCCTGATTATTTGCCTTGATATTAGCCATTAAGGAAATAGATTTAACATCACAGCGGTGCCATCTCAAATCTTCAGAAACCAACACCGAAGCCTGTTTATTTTCAAATCCATTAAGTACGGCTGGAAAGGCATACAATAAAACTGTAGGTTGTATTTGTTCAGGAAAAAAATGGGTTCGGGGTGCTACACCCCTGGTTATCTGAATATAAACAGCGCAATCGCTTTGAAAAAAACCTGAACGGGAAACAGCCTCTAACATTATCTCCTGCAAAGAAAACGCGTCAAACTCAATTTGGATCTCGTTCAAACAGTGTTGCAACCTATCGAGGTGATCTTTCAGCCTGAATGGTTTTCCATCATAAAAAGGAGTAACTTCATAAATCCCGTCTCCCAGCAAGAATCCCCTGTCAAAAACTGAAACAAAAGCCTTTTCAGAATTTATCCATTCCCCGTTAAGAAAGACCTCCTTAGGAAATGTCTTTTTAGGTTGAAGTATGGGATTAGCAGAGATCAAATTTCGGTTATTGATTTAAATACTGATGTAAATTCACCACCCATTCAGCTTCATAATAACGAATTAGGCTAATCACCAAAATACCGGCAATTACGTATATCCATGAATAATTATTGCGTTTTAACATCATTCCCCCAAGTATGGCAAGGATCAGGAAAGGAAGCGCCAGAATGAGATTTGACAGTACCCATACATTTTCAAAAAGGACTGCAAATACTTTCATTACAATATAGAAGACACTGTAAAAGAGAATGATCTTACTTAGCAGCATCTTTAAATTTCCTATTGGCATCCTTAATTAGTATAGTTTGTTGGAGATTTTCTTTTTTGTGTTGCCTGCTCATAAGCAGATGCCCACGCGAAAAGTTCGGCTTCGCTGTTTGGTTTTGCTATAAAAGTTAGTCCTTTTGGCGCATTTTTTTCAGCATATCCCATAGGTACGGTAAGTGCAGGATATTTTGCGACTGCTGCAAACCCGGCGTGATAATTATTTATGGAAAGAATTCCATCCAGATTGTGTTCTTTCATCGGAACTTCAAAAAACTGTTTTCCGTTCCTGCTTAAAGTATCCTTGATTGCCATAAACTCCTCTTCGGTGGCTGAATCAGCAAGGATCCCGTAAAATAATTTTTGCCCGTAAGGTGCCCGGGAAAGGGAATCTTGACTATTATAAGCCACGATATCTTCTACCGATTTAAAACCAACCTCCCCCCCGTAATTTTTAAAGTATTCCGGAAGATCCTTTTTCATATCCAAATTCAGTAACCTGGTAAAATTAGGAAGCTGAATTTCTTCTGCCTCAAATTCTATAATCTCAGCTCCGGCCGACTTCAGATCTTTTACTGCGGCGACATAAAGAGGATCTTCCATCAATTTCTTTATAGCGCCAAAACGTTTTCCTTTTAATGAGCCTTCCTTGAGGGAACTGTAAAAGTTCTTTGTGTTGTTTTTATTTGCTGCAGAAGCAGGATCCTTCAAATCTTTTCCGGTCATGGCCGAGAAAAGAATGGCATTGTCTACCACCGATTTTGTGATCGGGCCCGGAGTGTCCAAAGTACCTGAAATGGGCACAATTCCCCCACGGCTTAAAATGCCGATGGTAGGTTTTAGGCCCACAAGTGAATTCTGGCTGGATGGAGATAATATGGAACCTGAAGTTTCTGTCCCAATTGCTGCTGTAACAAAATTTGCCGCAACTGCAACCGCACTTCCCGAACTTGAACCTCCGGTGTCGAGGATCTTTCTTCCGTAAGGATTTAAAGTTTGTCCCCCAATGGCCGAATAACCGCTGGGGCAATCGCCGCAAAAGAAATAAGCCCATTCACTTAAATTGGCTTTCCCTAATATCAATACACCATTTTCCTTTAATTTTTCGACGATAAAAGCATCGTCAGTTCGATTGTTTTGTAGCGCTATTGAACCTGCTGTAGTCGCCATGTTTTTGGTATTGATGTTATCCTTCAACAAAACCGGGATTCCAAAAATGGGATGTTTTTTACCACCGGCTTTTAAAGCTTCGTCCTTTTCGCGTGCTTCTTTCAAAATATTTGGATTAAGGGAAATAACCGAATTAAGGCTCAAATCATTTTCCCTGTCGTATTTTTTGATCCTAAAAAGGTAAAAAAGCACCAGTTCTTCATAGGAAAACTGACCATTTTCGATCGCTTTCTGTAAAGACGGAATATTTTGATCCAGGATCAATGGCAAAAGTTGCTTGTAACGGGCATCAGAAAAAGCGGCTAAATTTGCTTTAAAAGGTGCCCAAAGTGAATCTTTACTGATGAATTTGGAATCCAGAACTTTGTATTCCCTTTCTTCCGAAACCTTTGTGGTGTCCTGAACTATTTTAGCTGAAGAAGTTCCCTGCTTATTGTCTTTGCAGGAAACGCTGAATAAAACCAATAAAAAGAGGATAATTTTTTTCATAAAAAGACGATTATATCAGCCAATTATTCCGAATTGAAAAATAAGTCTGAAAATTGGCGATTTTTATAACAAATTCAAAAAACGTGTTTATTTTTTAAAGAAGGAATCCACAAATTCGTATTTATTGAATACCTGCAGATCTTCCAACCCTTCCCCTACACCAATATATTTTACAGGGATTTGAAACTGATCACTTATTCCAATAACAACCCCACCCTTGGCTGTTCCATCCAGTTTTGTAACTGCCAAAGAAGTAACATCTGTAGCGGCGGTGAACTGTTTTGCCTGCTCAAAGGCGTTTTGACCTGTGGAACCATCCAATACCAGAAGAACTTCGTGAGGCGCATTGGGAATTACCTTTTGCATCACCATTTTCACTTTGGTAAGCTCGTTCATTAAATTCACTTTGTTGTGCAACCTGCCCGCTGTATCAATTATTACCACATCAACACCTTGTTTTACCGCACTTTGCACGGCATCAAAAGCGACAGAAGCAGGATCACTTCCCATTTTTTGTTTAACTATAGGCACTTGTGTCCTGTCTGCCCAAACCTGAAGCTGATCTATTGCTGCCGCCCTAAAGGTATCGCCTGCCCCAAGCAGGACTTTTTTCCCGTCCTTTTTAAATTGATGGGCCAGTTTGCCAATAGTGGTAGTTTTTCCAACACCATTTACCCCAACAACCATAATTACATAAGGCTTTTGGTCCTTTGGCAAATCAAAACCAGTTGCTTCGCCAGAATTGGTTTCTGAGAGCAATCCGGCAATTTCTTCCCGCAAAATTTCATTGAGCTCTCCCGTCCCTAAATATTTATCCTTTTCAACGCGTTCTTCAATGCGCTTTATGATCTTGATAGTAGTTGCCACACCAACATCGCTGCTTATTAAAACTTCTTCCAATTGATCCAATACCGCTTCATCTACCGTGGATTTCCCGGCAACGGCTTTGCTCATTTTAGATAAAAAAGTGTTTTTTGATTTTTCTAACCCCTTGTCCAGGGTTTCTTTTTTTTCTTTGGAAAATATCTTTTTAAATAAACTCATTTTTTGGAAGGTTTTTACTTTCTGAAATGATGCAGAACAAAATTATTTATTCAGCTAATATTCAGGTGTAAATATACACAAAAAGAAAAAGCCGTCCCGATGACTCGGGACGGCTTTGTAAATATTTTGAAATAATTTACTTTTTGCTTAAAAAGTCACTTACCTGTTCAGGGATCATAATACTTTCAACAAATGTATATGCACCTGTTTTAGGTGATTTTACCATTTTAATGGCTTTGGTCAATCTCTTGGACCCTGTTTGTAAAGATGCTACTGATTTTTTTGCCATGATGCTATTATTTAATTTCTTTATGAACCGTCATTTTCTTAAGAATAGGGTTAAATTTTTTTAACTCCAATCTGTCTGGCGTGTTCTTTTTATTTTTTGTTGAAATATATCTTGAAGTACCCGGTTGTCCGGAGGCTTTATGCTCTGTACACTCTAAGATTACCTGAATTCTACTACCTTTTTTAGCCATATTACCGTGTCTTAATGGTTAGGATTATTTGTTTAAAAATCCTTTCTCTCTTGCATCTTTCATGACAGCAGAGATCCCTTTTTTATTGATGTTTTTTAATGCAGAAGCGCAAACTTTTAAAGTTACCCATCTGTCTTCTTCAGGAATATAAAAACGTTTTTTCAATAAATTAATATTAAATTTACGTTTGGTTTTATTCATAGCGTGAGAAACATTGTTCCCTACCATTGCTCTTTTACCCGTAAGCTCACAAACTCTTGACATTGCGTTATTCTTTATTTCGTTATTTCAAAACAGGCTGCAAATTTATGTTTATTTTACATAACTGCCAACATAATTTCAAATTTATTTATAGGTTTTTACCAGCCTTTACAAACTCCCGCTACTTCCTCCAAATTTTCTTTGGTTAAAATCATATCTGAATAATTTCTTTGGCTATATAAGTTCCTTTAAAATAATTTTAAAGGCCTCATTAACCGACTTCTCCACTATTTGCCCCCTGCTTCCTTCAAACTCAAATTTTTTGGAAAAAATCCTGTCCGGAGTCGCCAAACCTATAAAAACCGTTCCAACCTCCGCATCGCTGTCCCCTTTTGAAGGACCTGCATTTCCCGTAGTTGAAAGCGCGAAATCCGATTTAAAGATCCTTTTGGCATTTTCGGCCATTTTTTCGGCAACCTGAGCACTAACCACACTGTACTTCTCAATAATTCCGGCAGGAACCTTTAATATATCCTCCTTGGAATGTGTGGCATAGGTCACAACGCCTCCTTTAAAACAGCTGGAAACACCCGGGATTTTGGTTAATCTTGCCGCAATTTCACCCCCGGTACAACTCTCGGCAAGACAAAGAAATTGCTTTTTCATTTTAAGCAAATTGCTGATGGTTCCCGTAATATCTTCCACATCAGACTTATCCGAAAGCAGGTCTGCCAGCAAGGGATATATTTTTTCAAACTCACTGTCTATCGAGATCTTCAGCAGTTCCTTATCCTTCCCTTTTCCGGAAAGCCTCAACCGCACAGTGCCAAAATCGGGTAAATAAGCCAATTTTATGGCTTTAGGGAGATCGTTTTCCCAGGCTTCAATTCGAAGTGAAATTGCGCTTTCGCCTAACCCGTAGGTGCGAATGGTTTTATGATAAATAAAAGGCCTTTTAAATTCCTTCACGAGTTTTGGAATGACCTCAAGCTCCATTAGGGTTTTCATCTCATAAGGTACTCCCGGCATCGCAATAAAAACGGTTTTATCCTTTTCCATCCACAGTCCGGGAGCGGTGCCGTATTTATTGTGTAAAATAATGGCTTTTGAAGGGACCATCGCCTGTTCCCTGTTTAAATCGGAAATTTGGGTGCCTTTTATTTTTTTGAACAAATCCTCAACATGCTGTAATACCTCATCATTCCTGACCAGGACATCATCAAAATACTCACACAAGGCGTGTTTTGTAATATCGTCTTTGGTAGGACCTAACCCGCCAGTAATAATTACAACATCCGCCCTTTTTGCGGCCTCTTCAAGTGTAGTTAAAATATGGGAATGCTCGTCTTCAATAGAAGTGATCTGATGCACGGAAATACCAATTTTATTTAATTCCTGCGCGATATGAGCAGAATTGGTATCTACTATTTGACCAATTAAAATTTCATCTCCAATCGTAATAATTTTAGCTGTCATTACAATTCAAAATCCATTTTTAATTCCTGCTCTGCCAAACCGACTTTGGATGCTATTTTTTCTCCGGCCTCTTTTGCAAGAACAGAATTTTCCCTGGCTTTGGACCAGGCTTCAATAACCAGGATCTGATCCATGAGTTCCATGCCAAAAAGCTGTAAATTCGGTTTCATTTTATGCGCGAATTGATAAGCCACTGCTGAATTTTCATTTTCAATAGCTTCAGTCATCAATTTTACATCGGCTGGGATTTCCTCTAAAAATGTTTCCACGATCACTTTTATAAAATCTTCGTCACCGCCGGCCATTTCCCTTACGCTCTCTAAATTGTAGTTTTTGCTCATTTATTTTACTTGAATTGAAAAAATTTGTTCATCTTCGATAAATCCGGTCAACTTATCATTTGTCTCAACTTTACCAACTCCTTCGGGGGTGCCGGTAAAAATAATATCACCAATCTTTAAGGTGAAATACTGGGAAACATAGGCAATTATTTCATCTGTTTTCCACAACATATCTCCTGTATTTCCCTGCTGTACAAACTCACTGTTTTTTTGCAGACTAAATTTAAGATTATTTAAATCGGGAATGGAATTTTTATCCAGCCATTTTTCGCCTATCACCGCAGCTCCGTCAAAACCCTTGGCTTTTTCCCAGGGCAAGCCTTTTTCCTTTAATTTTTGCTGAAGGTCCCTCGCTGTAAAATCAATTCCCAAACCGATCTCGTCATAATATTTGTGGGCAAATTTCTCCTGAATATGTTTTCCAACCTTGTTTATTTTTACCAGAACCTCAACTTCATAATGCACATCATCAGAAAAATCGGGGATAAAAAAGGCTTGTTTTTTCAGTAAAACAGCGGTATCCGGTTTTAAGAAAATCACCGGCTCGGAAG
>JAENXB010000247.1 GCA_016649785.1 Flavobacteriaceae bacterium | reverse complement strand
TATATAGTAGCGGGAGAAGTTGTGACAAGGGTTTCTGGAGAGGAATATGATGATTTTATCAGGGATAATTTTCTAAAACCCCTGGGAATGTCAAAAACCGCAATTTCCTGGAGGCAGATTGAAGATTATACCAATGTTATTGACGGACACGCTCCGGTGAACGGAGAATTAATTCCGGTTGGACTTAGCTTTACCGAAGTTGCAAACCCCGCAGCTGGCATATACTCCTCGGTTACAGATATGAGCAAATGGGTACAGGCACAATTAAATCAGGGGAAATATGGGGAAAAACTTCAGGACAGCCTTTTTAGTGAAAAAGCACATCAGGAAATGTGGACACCGCAAACTATTATAAGAAGGGGAAAAGGGCCGTATAATACTCATTTTACCGCTTATGGCCTTGGCTGGAACCTGAGCGATGTAAATGGATATTTACAGGTAACACACACCGGAGGTTTACTTGGAATTGTGAGTCAGGTAACTATGATCCCGGAATTGGATTTGGGGATTATCGTCCTGACCAACCAACAATCTGGTGCAGCCTTTAGTGCCATCACCAACTCTATAAAAGACTCATATTTTGGTGTAAAAGGGGAAAACAGGATCAAACAGTACAATGAGTCCAGATTAAAACAGGAAAAGCAGGCAGATGAGGAAGTTGCCCGGGTATGGAAGGATATTGAAGCACAACAAAAAAATAACAAGTTTACTGTAAATTCAGAAATGTATACCGGCACTTTTAACGATCTCTGGTTTGGGAAAGTGACCATAGCCAAAAAGGACGGAAAACTCTATTTTGAGTCTGAAAACATATCCGATTTTAAAGGGGAAATGATTTTTCACAAGGGAAATACTTTTATAGTTAAATGGAATGACAAGACTTTAAATGCCGATGCTTTTGTTATATTCTCCCTCAATAAGGAGGCTCGTGCCGATGGTTTT
Source organism: Flavobacteriaceae bacterium (assembly GCA_016649785.1). GTDB lineage: Bacteria > Bacteroidota > Bacteroidia > Flavobacteriales > Flavobacteriaceae > Gillisia. The sequence continues at coordinate 2,844 of JAENXB010000247.1, read as the reverse complement.
AAAATGGAAGCTGTTTCACCAATGACCGACTTCAGCTTCGATTTTCAGGATTTGGATTTTAAACGTTTCGACAAATAAAATTAAACCATTATTTTTATTCAGATTTATAAAAATAAAAAACGCATCAGTTCTTAAAGCTGACGCGTTTTTTTATTGGTAAAAACTTTTAATCCGGATAACTGCAGAATGTAGTTTTAAAGATTTAAAGTTCCTAAAAGCAAGAAAGGGAATTAAATCACTAATCCACTGACCCTGGGAGGATTACATTTTTTATTCGATGGGAAACGCCCATCGAATAAAAAATGTTAATATCAAAAAGCCCTCGTAAAAGGGCGAGATAATAAAAGCTATTGGGAATATTCACCTTAAATTATTTCACTTAGATTAATGAATTTCAGAAGCTAGTCTGCAACCCGAAACGGATAGTTTGTTAAAAACATACGAAAATATCTGACATTTTATAGAATCCCAAATTCCATAGAACAAATATCAAATCTGAAAATTATATAAACCAATTCACCATTCCCTGTCTACCGAATCCCGGTTTTTACAAATTCACGATTCCCGCATTTACAAACCCCAATAATTAAGATAAATTTATTTTAAAGCCGATATTTTTAATTTTTCGCAAAAGCCTGCTAGTATTGGGAATTCGGTTCCTTTTAAAAATGTAGCCATTGGTTTTTAACGAAAATGTTTTAGGGGTTTTAAGTGAAAAAGAGGTGTGATTCAATTATTAATGTATTAATTTTGAGCCTTATTAGATAGCAGTTTTATATGAAGACGAACAAAAATTATGTTATAGATTTTGACAGCACATTTACACGAGTAGAAGCTCTGGATGTTTTAGGCGAGATTTCCCTGGCAAATGATGTGGACAAAGAGAAAAATCTTCGGGAGATAGAGGAATTGACAAATCAGGGAATGATGGGTGAAATATCCTTACTGGATTCGCTTGAAAAAAGGCTTTTTTTGTTAAAGGCCAATAAGAAACACCTGCCGGTACTTATAGAAAAGCTGCGAAAGAGCATCTCGACCTCTTTCGTTAGAAATAAAGTCTTTTTTACGGAAAACAGCGAAAATATCTATATAATATCCAATGGTTTTAAAGAATTTATAGTTCCAATTGTTGCAGAATATGGAATCAAGGAAGAAAATGTCTTTGCCAATACCTTTGAATTTGACATTGACGAGAAAATTATTGGTTTCGATCGCAAAAACGTACTTTCTCAAAATAAGGGAAAGGTTGAACAAATAAAAAGCATCAACCTGCAAGGGGAAGTATTTGTAATTGGAGATGGTTATACCGATTACGAAATTAAAGCTTCCGGACTTGCCAGCAAATTTTATGCGTTTACGGAAAATGTGGAACGCTTGAATGTGTTGGAAAAAGCAGACCATATCACTCCTAGTTTAGACGAATTTTTATTTATGCATAATATGAACAAAGTTATTTCTTACCCTAAGAGCAGAATTAACATTTTACTGCTTGAAAATATCCACCCCGACGCTTTTAAATTGATGAAAGAGGAAGGTTATAATATTATTACTCATTCCGGTGCAATGGATGAGGATGAGTTGGCTGAAAAGATCAAAGACGTTTCGGTATTGGGCATACGCTCCAAAACCCAGCTCACCAAAAAAGTGCTCAACAATGCTAATAGGTTAATAGCAGTGGGTGCTTTTTGCATTGGCACTAATCAAATTGACCTTGATGAATGTCTCAAAAAAGGTGTTGCTGTGTTCAACGCGCCTTACAGCAATACCCGTTCTGTAGTAGAGTTGGTAATTGGTGAAATTATTCTGCTTATGCGAAACCTCCCGGATAAAATCAGGGCAATGCATGAGGGTAAGTGGAGCAAATCTGCGGATAACAGTTATGAAACCAGGGGGAAAAAACTGGGTATAATCGGTTATGGAAATATTGGGTCACAACTATCGGTGGTTGCAGAATCTATTGGTTTTGATGTGTACTATTATGATGTAATTGAAAAACTTGCCCTTGGAAATGCTACAAAATGTAACTCTCTGCCCGAGCTTTTGCAAAAAACAGATATTATCACTTTGCACGTAGATGGCAGAAAGGAAAATCAGGACCTGATAGGGGACAAGGAATTTCAGGAAATGAAGGACGGGGTTATATTTCTCAATCTCAGCCGGGGCCATGTAGTGGATATTGATGCGCTTCAAGAACACATCATTTCCGGAAAAATAAAAGGAGTGGGAATAGATGTTTTTCCTGAAGAACCTGGAACCAATAAAGAAAAATTTGAATCTCCGCTGCGGAATTTGCCCAATGTGATCCTTACCCCGCATATTGGAGGAAGCACGCAGGAAGCACAGGTAAACATCGGTAATTTTGTGCCGGGAAAAATTATTGATTACATCAATACAGGCAGCACCACCAACAGTGTGAACTTTCCAAACCTTCAGCTTCCGGTTCTGGAAAACGCGCACAGGTTGATCCACATTCACCGCAATATGCCCGGAATATTAGCCGAGATCAACAGGATATTTGCTTCGCTGGACATTAATGTGGTGGGACAATATTTAAAAACCAATGAAACTATTGGTTATGTGATCACCGATATTGATAAGGCTTATAATAAGACCGTAATTAAGGAATTAAAAGGTATCAAAAATACCATTTGGTTCAGGGTTTTATACTAGTTTGGAAGAGTGATGGGTGAAGAGTGGAAAGTGAAGAGTGGAAAGTGGAAAGTGAAGAGTTCAGTGAAGAGAAAAAACCAAACTCCAAACTCCAAACTCCAAACTCCAAACCCCAAACTCCAAACTCCAAACTCCAAACTCCAAACTCCAAACTCCAAACTCCAAACTCCAAAC
>JAENXB010000079.1 GCA_016649785.1 Flavobacteriaceae bacterium | reverse complement strand
GCAGCAGGATGGACGATAAAGCTTCAAGTATCGGTGGGGTAGTGGGCATTTTTTTTATGGCTTTAACTTCAGCTATTGTTTCCTTCTCCTGTACCGGCCCAATTTTGGGTTCATTATTGGGAGGATCTTTAAGCAGTGATGGGGGTGCAACGCAATTGTCCTTTGGAATGGGCGGGTTCGGACTCGCGCTGGCATTGCCATTTGCCTTATTTGCCTTATTCCCAAATTGGCTGAATTCCCTTCCCAAAAGCGGAGGCTGGCTCAATACCGTAAAAGTTGTTTTAGGGTTTATTGAATTAGGTTTAGCCTTCAAGTTTTTATCCAATGCCGACCTTGTTGAACATTGGGGAATTTTAAAACGTGAGATCTTTATAGGGATCTGGATCGTGATAGCACTTGGCCTGGCACTGTATTTATTCGGATTGATCCGATTCCCTCACGACGGACCTAAAAAGAAAATAAGCAAGACCCGTTTCGGATTTGGAGCGCTCACTTTCCTATTTGTGCTGTATTTATTCCCGGGGCTTACCAATTCCAGTTTTGCTAATTTACAATTGCTCAGCGGTTTTCCTCCGCCATTATTTTACAGTGTGTACGAAAAAGAAACCGAAGGGCCTTTGGGCCTTAAAGCCTATAAAGATTGGGATAAAGGACTGGCAGCCGCAAAAGCTGAAAATAAGCCGATAATACTCGATTTTACCGGATGGGCTTGTGTGAACTGTCGCAAGATGGAGGAACAGGTCTGGAGCGATCCTGAAGTTTTTGAAGTCCTGAAAAACGAATATATTTTGATTTCCCTTTATGTAGATGACAGGTTGGAATTGCAGGAGCAGGAACAATTTAATTATGTACGGCCCAATGGAGGAATTAAAAAAATAAGGACCGTTGGCGATAAATGGGCAACTTTTCAAACCGTTAATTTCAGGAATAATTCCCAGCCTTTCTATGTGCTGTTAGATCCGGAAGTGAATTTATTAAATCCGCCGGTAGGTTATACCCCCGATGCCAGAGAATATTTAAATTGGTTAAATGAAGGTTTGAAAAAATTTCGGAACAAGGCTGTAAAATAATTTTTTTTTAGTTTTAAATTGTTAATTTCTATCTTTAGCCTCAATAAAAAACTCTGAAGTATGAAATTAATACGATTCCCCTTTATTTTTCTGATCAGCATTTTATTATCGTTTCCCCTGTTTTCACAGGAAAATGATGAATACGAGGTTTCGGAAAATTATGACAAGCAGGAAGTTTACATCACAATGCGCGATGGTGTAAAACTGCACACCACGATTTATTCCCCAAAGGACACTTCCAAAAAATACCCCATTTTACTTCAACGCACGCCCTATAGTTCAAATCCTTATGGCGAGGATCAGTTCCGCTCTAAGATTGGGCCCAATGAATACCTGATGAAGCAAGGTAATATCATCGTTTATCAGGATGTTCGCGGGCGTTGGATGAGTGAAGGGACTTACGATAATATGCGGGCTTACATCCCCAACAAAAAGGGAAAACAAATTGATGAAGCCAGCGACACCTACGATTCCATTGATTGGTTGATAAATAATGTCAAAAACAACAACAAACGGGTAGGGACCTGGGGAATTTCATATCCCGGTTTTTATGCCGTTTATTCTCTTCTCGATGCTCACCCGGCATTAAAAGCGGTTTCGCCACAGGCTGGGATCGGGGATTTCTTTTTTGACGATTTTCATCACAACGGAGCTTATTTACTGAGTTATTGGAGGGTTACAGCATTGTTCGGGTATGAGAAAGAAAAGCCTGTTACTGAACCCTGGTATCAATTCCAGGATTTGGGAACACAGGACCAGTACCAATTCTTCCTGGATAATGGCCCGTTGAGCAATTTAGACAAGTATTACAAAGAGGATAATATCTTCTGGCAACAATTAAAAGAGCATTCCAATTATGACGAATTCTGGAAATCACGCGGGATCATTCAGCATTTAAAAGACAACAAGCCCGCAGTAATGGTTGTTGGAGGCCTATTTGATGCCGAAGATCTTTACGGCCCTTTTGAAACGCATAAGACTATTGAAAAGAGCAGTAATAATTACAACACTATGGTATTTGGCCCCTGGAGCCACGGGGATTGGGCGCGGAAAAAAGAGCGTCAGGCCGTTGGAAATGTTTATTTTGGAGATAATATTTCAGAAGATTATCAGAAAAATATCGAAACCAAATTCTTCAATCACTTTTTAAAAGGAAGCGGCACAAAGGATTCTGGTTTGCCGGAAGCTTATGTTTATGATACCGGAAATCGCGAATGGAATTCTTATGAGACCTGGCCTCCAAAAAATGCCGAAAGCAAAAGATATTACTTGGGAAACGATCAGAAATTAAGTGATAGTGCAACCAATTCAGAAGTTTCATTTGTAAGCGATCCTAAAAAACCGGTTCCATATTCCGAAGATATCAAGATGGTCTTTACGCCACGGAAATATATGACAGATGATCAGCGATTTGCTGCACGCAGACCGGATGTACTTATGTTTGAAACCCCCGTTTTGGAAGAAGATATGAGTTTGGTTGGTGCAATAGAAGCGCATTTAAAAGTGGCAACTACAGGCACAGCTGCAGATTGGGTTGTAAAAGTAATAGATGTTTATCCACCGGATGCCGAAGATTATGAAGAAACCCAGGATCATTTAAAAATGGGTAATTACTATATGATGGCGAGAAGTGGGATAATTCGCGGTCGGTTCAGAAATAGTTTTGAAAAACCAGAACCTTTCGAGCCAAACAAAAAAACAGATGTTAATTTCCAACTTCAGGACGTAAACCACACTTTTAAAAAGGGACATAAATTGCAGATTCAGGTTCAAAGTACCTGGTTTCCGCTCATCGATTTGAATCCGCAAACCTATGTGCCAAATATCTTTAAAGCCAAGGAAGAAGATTTCAAAAAGCAAACGCATACCGTTTTTGGTGATTCATTTATTAACTTTTCAGTTATTAGAAAGTAAATTTTTATGAAGAACAAATTGAAATTATCAATAATTCTCCTGGCAATAGCCGGAATGGTTTCTTGTGAGGAGGAAAAGAAGGGAGCGGATTATTCCGAAACCGAGATCGAAGAAGCTTCGGGAGAATTAAATAAATATTTTGATGCCGAATTTGAAAAGGACATCGCCGAATCCCCAATGTTCCAAACCCAGTTGGGAAGAAAAACCGATTATGGGAAATGGGATGATTTTTCGACCCTTAAATACACCAAAGACCTGGAACAGGCAAAAGAGCGCCTTCAGTACCTTAAGGAAAATGTGGAGGAGAAAATTCTGAATGAAAGTACCAGATTGAGTTATAGATTATTTAAGCAGGAGCAGGAAAATGAAATTGCCGATTATGATTTCAGGTTTTATAATTATCCTATTAACCAAATGCACGGCTATCATTCATCACTTCCGGCATTTCTTATCAATATGCACAGGATAGATTCTGTAGCCGATGCGGAAGCTTATATTTCCAGATTGAATGGATTGCCTAAAGTTTTTGACGAGATTGTAGAAGGATTAAAAATAAGGGAACAAAACGGGGTTGTGCCTCCCAAATTTGTTTTTGAATTGGTATTGGAGGATTCAAGAAATGTGATCAAGGGAAAACCCTTTGCCAATTCCAAGGAAACCAGTACGCTTTTAAATGATTTTAAAACCAAAGTTGAAAAGCTAAATTTACCTGAGAAGGAGGAATTAAACCTGATAGCAGAAGCTGAAAAAGCCTTGGTAGCGTCGGTACAACCAGCCTATGAAAAACTGATTACCACATTGGAAGATCAGCAGCAACGCGCAACCACAGAAGACGGGGTTTGGAAATTTGCCAAAGGAGAAGAATTTTACAAAAATCGTCTCAAAAGAATTACCACTACCGATCTAACAGCCAATGCGATCCATGAAATAGGGCTGAGTGAAGTATCAAGGATTCACGGGGAAATGGAAGCGATCATGAAGAAGGTGGGATTTAAAGGTTCACTTCAGGATTTTTTCGAATTTATGCGCACCGATAAGCAGTTTTATTATGAAAATACGCCTGAAGGAAAAGAGAAATATTTGGCTGAAGCAACCAATATTATCAATACTATGAAAGTCAGGTTGGACGATTTGTTCCTGACAAAACCTAAAGCTGATATTGTGGTAAAAGCAGTTGAAGCTTTCAGGGAAAAAAGCGCAGGAAAGGCATTTTACCAACAGCCTGCAATTGATGGTTCCAGACCCGGAACCTTTTATGCAAACCTCTATGATATGAGCGCTATGCCAACATATCAAATGGAAGCCCTTGCCTATCACGAAGGTATTCCCGGCCATCATATGCAAATTGCCATCGCCCAGGAATTGGACAGCATCCCAATGTTTAGAAAATTCGGTGGATATACGGCCTATGTTGAAGGCTGGGGACTTTACAGTGAGTTTGTTCCAAAGGAGATTGGGTTTTACAGCGATCCATATTCCGATTTTGGTCGTTTGGCAATGGAACTTTGGAGATCCTGCCGATTGGTTGTAGATACCGGAATACATTCCAAAAAATGGACCAGGGAAGAGGGAATTGAATATTACAAAGCAAATACCCCCAATGCCGAGAGCGATTGTGTAAAAATGGTAGAACGCCACATCGTAATGCCCGGCCAGGCTACTGCCTATAAAATAGGAATGAACAAAATCATAGAATTACGGGAAGACGCGAAAATCCAGTTGGAAAAAGATTTTGATCTTCGCGAATTTCATGACGTGGTTTTGTTAAACGGAGCAGTTCCCTTAAATATTTTGGAAGAAATGGTACAGGATTGGGTCGATTCCAAAAAAGCATCGATTTTATAGGTTATTCCTCAAGCAGCCAGAGTGCTGCCTGAGGAAACAAACTTGCCCAGAAGGCTTCATTATGTTGCCCGTCTGGAAGCGTTTTAAAATTATCTGATTTGATTTTAAGCCTTTGCGCAACAGTTGTTGTTTTATATTACACATAAGCGGGACCATGGTCTCGCTTTCTTTTTTTCCGGCACGAAAATATAATTTTATCTGATCCAATTTTTCTCCCGGAATTTCATCTGTAAAATTCACTATTTTATCCGAAAACCAAAAACTTGGCGAGAACACCAAAGCTTTGCCAAAAATCTCAGGATCTTTTAAAAGAGCGAAATAAGAAAATAATCCACCCAGAGAACTACCGCCAATGAAGGTATTGGAAACATCAGTTTTTGTCCTGAATCTTTTATCTATATCCGGTTTTAATGTTTCTGAGATGAACTTCAAATAATTTTCAGCATTGCCTCCATTATGTTCAGGATGTGGGAATGGTGTTAATTCATCAATTCTCTTTTCATTACCATGTTCAATTCCAATCACGATCAATTCCAGATCAAGGCTGTCTAGGGTTTTATCTATTCGCCATTCCCCGGAAAAGGAGGTGGATCTGTCGAATAAATTTTGGGCATCCTGTAAATAAAGCACAGGATAAGATTGTTGGGAATTCACATAATTTGAAGGTAAATACACCCGGATTTTTTTATTGGCATGCAGTTGTGGTGATTCAGCAATAAATGTTATACATTTTTGGAGGCGGTACTTTGAGCCTTCCCGGATAAACAAATGCTTAAAAGGATTAAAATGAGGGGGATAGATTTCAATTTTATGATTTTACTTTGGGGTTGAAATATAATAAAAATCAGGTCTTTTTAATAACCAAGCCTAATTTTTTAGCCATTTTTAAAGCGGTGTCAATATCCCTTTGGTTGGTAACCGCTTTTTTCACATCGTCCAAAAGGGTTTTCACCTCAGTATCTATGCAGTCAAAATATTTTGAGTTTTTTACATTTTGAGTTTTTAGGTATTTAAACATCAGCAATAATTTTTGGACCAGAATTATATCATGCTTACAATAAGTTCTGATGGAGGCCATGACATTGTAAAGCAGGTCTTCAAATTTAACCATGGATATCTTAATATAAGCCTTGTCATTATTGCCAATAATATGTACGTCTTTCTTCTTTAATCTTAAGGCCAAAAGTTCGGTGAGATAATCTATCCCATTTATCGCGGTGCCGGGATCATTTATTCCCGGCGACATAGCCTTTATAATAATTTCTGTGATCTGTTTAAAGGCCAGTACATAATTGTCTTCCACCAGTTCCCCACGGGCAAACTCGAAACTGGATAAAATTTTCTTTAAAGTGTTTTCCTCAAGTTTTTTATTCGACTTAAAAAGCGGGATTCCAATTAAAATAAATTGTCCTTTTACAGGCAGGATACGTAATTTGATATCTTCCTTTTCGCAGATATCAATGAGGACGGAAGTGGATATATCTTGTAAATAACCACTTTTTTCGGTGGGAAATTCAAACCAATCTTTAGATGAAGGAAAATCAGAATTGGGTTCCGATTCCTTTTCGATTAAATTTTCCAGCAAGCTTCTAGCTGATTTATATATACGGTCCAGAATATGGTTGATTTGAATACTCTGTGAGATATTATGGATAAAATAAATGAAAGAATAAATACTAATTACAGTGCCTAAAATTCCAAGTAAAACCGAGAATCCCGGAATCTGATATTTATCCCCGGTTGGCTGAATGGAAAACAATATAAAAATACAGTAGAGGGTTGTTGCCAGGTAAATTCCCAAAATCACCTGGTGGCTTTTATCTGAGATCAGGCCGGGAAGCAGCCTTGGGGAATAATTGCTGGAAGCCTGGCTTAACAGGAGCATAACCATAGAAAAACTAAATACTATCATGGAAATTAATCCGGATATCAGGGCGGTTAAAATGGCAATTGCGGTATTGCCATTATTTACAACAAGTGTAGGTGCTTTTTCCAATAAATATTTTGAAATCCCCCGATTTTCAAGATTCATAATGAAAAAGGCGAAGAGGATCCCAAAAAGGGCAAAAACAGTGGGATAGAAGGCTATTTTATTTTGCAGATCCTTAAAAATCCCCAGGGAACGAAAGAATAATTGCTTCATAATAGTTTTAATCTGATTTAAAAATAAGCAATTATGAAGTATCCTGATTATAAAAGGCTAATAAATAATAAAATTTTGAACAAAGGACAGCTTTTGAGAAAATGTTAAATAAGTAGGACAAAATGACATTTAACCTGAAATGGATTTTTTTTTGATAACTATTTTTTATAAAAACCTTATTATGAACTAATTAAAAATGGATATTATGAGTTTGAATAATAGAAATGAAGCCAATTGGCTGCCAATTGTTTTGAACGATATGTTAAAAACAGATTGGTTGGGAGGAACCACTAATATAAATAATATTGGAACAATAGTTCCGGCAGTAAATATTTTGGAAACAGAAGATAATTTTTTGATTGAGGTAGCGGTTCCAGGCAAAGCGAAAAAGGATTTAATTATTGAATTGGAAAATGACATGTTAAGTATTTCTTCTGAAGAAAAGGAAGAAAATAAAACCACCCATGAAAACGAAAGGTTTAACAGAACGAACTTTACATTTAGCAATTTTAAAAGAGTCTTTGGTTTACCTGAATCTGTAGACAGGGAAAAAATTTCAGCTTCCTACACTAATGGAATTCTTGAAATTATTCTTCCTAAATTGGAAGAAGCCAAAGACCACACCAAACGATTTATTAAGATTTCATAGATGTGTTCCCGGATTTGTTGAAAAAGTGTCGATATCGACACTTTTTTTATTTAAAAAGCACAACCCATCTCGTCCCGATACTTTGAATCATGAATCTATTTCCTGATGAAATGGAGGTAATATCATTTCCGGTAGAAATATCATACAAGGTATCGCCACCTAAAAAGTTAAAAGGTCTGTTTCCCATTCCCTGAAAAGCGGTTAGAATTAATATCCTTCCTTGGTTTATTGAAGCTTCAGGGATTGTTATGCTGGAAACCTGGCTGTTAATTCTTAAAGTATAAACTTCCTCTGTAATAATAAAAGCGCCAACCGCGGTTCCGGTAGAAGAATAATTCATCATATTGGGATATTTCCAACTTACATCTCCCGTATTATTGGTAACTAAAATTTGTTCGTTCTTTCCTCTGGTTGCCGGTAAAATATATTCTTCTGCCGGGGTAAGTCCAATGCCAAGCCTTCCTGCAAAATAGCCGGCAAAAACCTTTGCACTGCTGTTACCTTCCGCTTTACTATATAATCCATAGATGGTTCCCAGACTTGTTGGACTTCCAGTTATAGTATAAATACCGTAATTATCACTTTTTGCTCCGAAAGTATTTCCTACGCGATTATAAATTCCATAGATGTCATTGGTACCGGTGCTTTGATAGGTTTCATTGAATATTCCGTAATGAATTCCAAGGCCTGTTCCTCCAACATTATTTTTAATGCCATATTTATTTCCGTTTGTAGCGCTTCTATTGTCGCTAATTATTCCATAAGTGGTTAAATTATCGGTTGCAGGATTATTGTTATCCACTTCCAGGCCTTTTTTAATTCCGATATCTGCCTGAGAATTTAAGGCGATTTGAAGTTTTGCGGTAATAATTTCTGTCCCAATCCCAATATTGCCGGTTCTGTACATATTATCAGAAATATTGTTAGGATTGATGCTGGTTCCGGGTTTGTAAAAATTTCCGAAACTATTGCCGCTAATGGTTTCCCATTTTATATCGGAAGCATTCCAAAAGTAGAATCCTGTTGGGTTTTGGCCGGTTGCTTTTGATAAATAAACTATCATCGCATGCTGATTTAAACCAGGGTTCACTGAAGGGAATTTTTCTATACGCGGAATTAAAAGTCCATCTATAACTGTAGGATTTGCAGCAGAGCTTGACACGATATCCAATTGAGCCTGCGGACTGGAAGTGCCAATTCCTACTTGTGAATAAGCGAAAAAACTAAGTAGGAATACTACTGAAAAAACATTATATCTCATTTGTGACAAATTTAATTAACTGTCACAGCATTTCGGAAATAATAGAAAGAGGACTATTAAATATAAGAATTTATATATTTGATTATTAGTGATTTAGGGAAATATTTAACACTTAAAAAAAATAATTTTCTAAAATCTAATTTACAAGTGCCTTGATTTTATCCTGCAGCATTTTTATTTCATCCCGCAACCTGGCGGCTGTCATAAAATCCAGGTCTTTGGCAGCAGTTTCCATTTCTTTTCGTTTTTCCCTAATTCGTTTTTCAAGTTGGGCTTTATTGAAATATGCTGTTTCTTTTTCTGCAGCTTTTAGTGTGGGGGCAGATTCAATCTCATAAGGATCGAGTTTCTTTCTAACAAGTGCACTGTCAAGGGATTTGTTAAGAGCAGTAGGGGTAATGTTATGTTTTGTATTGTAGGCAATTTGCTTTTCCCGCCGGTAATTGGTCTCATCAATTGTCAATTGCATAGAGTTGGTGATTTTATCGGCATATAGAATTGCCCTTCCTTCCAGGTGTCTGGCGGCACGTCCTATGGTTTGGGTAAGCGAACGGTGGCTACGCAGGAATCCTTCCTTATCGGCATCCAGGATGGCTACCAGGGAGACTTCAGGCAGATCCAAACCTTCCCTCAAAAGGTTTACTCCAATGAGTACATCAAAAAGGCCTCTTCTGAGATCATTCATAATTTCGACCCGCTCCAGGGTATCCACATCAGAATGAATATAACGGCACCGCACATTAATACGGGTAAGATATTTTGTGAGTTCCTCTGCCATTCTCTTGGTAAGGGTAGTCACCAAAACGCGCTGATCTTTTTCTGCCCGTAGGTGAATCTCTTCAATTAAATCATCGATTTGGTTCAAACTTGGCCGCACTTCAATAACAGGATCCAGCAACCCGGTAGGACGGATCAATTGTTCCACAATAATTCCTTCAGATTTTTGTAATTCATAATCGGCCGGAGTGGCACTCGAATAAATTACCTGATTTTGAAGGGCTTCAAATTCCTCAAATTTCAACGGACGGTTGTCCATAGCAGCGGGCAGCCGGAAACCGTATTCCACCAAAGTTTCTTTTCTCGATCTGTCGCCGCCGTACATAGCATGAACCTGGGATATGGTTACGTGACTTTCGTCTACCACCATTAAAAAATCATCGGGGAAATAATCCAACAGGCAGAACGGCCTTGTTCCGGGTGATCTTCCGTCCAGATATCGGGAATAATTTTCAATTCCGGAGCAATAACCGAGTTCCCGGATCATTTCCAAATCGAAATTGGTGCGTTCTTCCAGTCTTTTTGCTTCCAGATGTTTGCCAATTTCTTTAAAATAATCGACTTGTTTTACCAAATCGTCCTGAATTTCCCTGATCGCCCCTTGCAGGACATCGGGGGATGTCACAAACATATTCGCAGGGTAAATGGTCAATTGTTCGTATTTTTCTATAATCTCATTGGTCAAAGGATCAAAGGCTTCAATTTCTTCGATCTCATCTCCGAAAAAGTGAATTCTGAAAGCATTATCGGCATAACTCGGAAATATATCCAGGGTATCTCCTTTAATTCTGAAATTCCCGCGGTTGAAATCGGCTTCGGTCCTGGAGTACAAACTTTGAACCAATTGATGCAGCAATTTGGTCCTGGAGATGTGCATGTCCTTTTCAATAGAAATCACGTTCTTCTTGAATTCCACCGGGTTTCCAATTCCATATAAACAGGAAACCGAAGCAACTACAAGAATATCCCGTCTTCCGCTCAACAGGGAAGAAGTCGTGCTCAACCTAAGTTTTTCTAATTCTTCATTTCTGGAAAGATCTTTTTCAATATAAGTTCCCGAAGAAGGAATAAATGCTTCCGGCTGATAATAATCGTAATAACTCACAAAATATTCCACAGCATTATCCGGAAAAAAAGACTTGAATTCTGAATAAAGCTGGGCGGCCAGGGTTTTGTTATGGCAAAGAATAAGTGTAGGGCGCTGGATTTCTTCAATGACATTGGCCATTGTAAAGGTCTTTCCCGAACCTGTAACTCCCAGTAAGGTTTGATACTGGTCGTTTTTATTGATTCCGGACACCAGCTGCTCAATCGCCTGAGGTTGATCCCCGGTAGGTTTAAAATCTGATTTTATGGTAAATTTCATTCAGTACGTTCTCTTAACATTTCGAAATTATGCAAATATAATGCCTATTCAAATGAGTTAAAAGGGATTGCTGTCTTTTTAACGTGAAGTGGCCTTTAAACCATATGCCGGGATACATTTCATTATAAATTATCCTTGCCAAGAAATTATAAATCCCGCTTTTTTAATAAAAAGTAGGATAAAAACACAAATATGAAAGTCCACGTAATTACAATAAGCAATTG
>JAENXB010000213.1 GCA_016649785.1 Flavobacteriaceae bacterium | reverse complement strand
CATTATAGTTATCCCTGAAATAATGTGCTAAAAAGAAATGCCTGTCCTGATCATAATCTATCGCAAAACGCTCAAACTCTTCAATGGTGGCGCCACCTTCAACATTTACGGTCCTTCTTTCCGATTTTTGTTCAGAAAAAACCCCGGTGATACGCGTTTTTCCGAATTGCAATTCGGTTTTAACCCCAAATAAGCTTTGTGCGCCTTGAATAAGAGCGCTGTTCAACGGCATGCTCACATTTCCTACTTCAATTTTCTGAACAATATCATCTTCGGTAGGAGTGTATTCCAACCTCAGCTGATTTTGAAAATCGAAAGTTGATTCGGTATCATAATTGGCGATCACCTTCAACCGGGTTCCAACCTGGCCCAATAAGCTAAGTTGAATGCGCTGATCAAAATCGAAGGTCAAATTACTCCGGTTCCTGGGAGAGAAAGCCGGGTTATCCTGTTTTGTGTAAAGTACTCCCAAATCCATGGCAACGCTACCCTGGGGAACTACTTCTATTTCCTTCCCGCCGAATACACTTTCAAAAAAGCCGGAATTCACATAATATCCTGGCAATAGGTCCTTTTGAGCTTCAGGATCTCCTTCCCTGTTTTGGGCAATGGCATTGTTCTTTTGCTTAAAATAATTTCGAATTTCTTCCTGAATTACAAGCTGCTGGTATTCTTCGGGGGTTAAAATAAGTGGGACGGAAAGATTATAAGTGCCTAGTTTTTCGGTATAAATATACCTGTTCAAAATAGGGTCATATTCATATCCCATGATTACACTATTGGGATTTGGGAATGAAAGTTCCCCAATAACATGACCTGTGCGGGTAGAATCCTGGGTTGTAGGCGGTTCCTGAGCAAATAAATTGTTGGGAAAAGCAATTAACCAAAAGATACCAACCAAAAATAATCGACCCAATTTAAAGTTATTATTCCTCAAAGTTGATTAAAATGAAATTACAAATTCTTTAAAGCCAGCTTAATAATAGTTTCTACTGTGGGGTCGGTGGTTTCTTTCATAATTCGGTCAACAACTTTTTCGGCCGTTTTACGTAAAAATCCTAGGGTTTCCAGTGCAGATAACGCTTCTTCCCTGTTTGTATTGTTTTGGGACACAAAAATTTCATCAACACCGAACACTTTTAAAATTTTATCTTTTAAATCCAAAATCACCCTTTGAGCCGTTTTGGTTCCGATCCCTTTAATTTTTTGAACAGTAGCCGCATCACCCGAGGCGATCGCTTCCATGATTTGTTTGGGTTCCAGAGAAGACAGCATAGTACGTGCGGTACTAGAGCCAACTCCCGAAACAGAAATCAATAATCGGAACAACTCCCGTTCCGATTTTTCCTTAAAGCCATATAAGGTATGGGAATCTTCCTTCACCTGCAAATGGGTATATAAGTGTATGGCTTCTGAATTGTTGTTCAAAAGCGAAAATGTATGTAAGGATATATGAACAAAATATCCTACCCCGTTGCAATCAATTACAACATGAGTAGGATTTTTTTCTATTAATTGCCCTTTTAAATGATAGATCATAGATAAAACCGAAGTTAGTATCCAAATGTACTAAAATAAAAGAGAGCCTCAAACGATAAACAAACTTCCTGTAAAAGGCTATTTTTCCTTCTTGCCCAATCTTTCTTTTTCCTGTGCATCTACCACGGCGATCGCTGCCATGTTCACCATTTCATTCACGCTTGCCCCCAATTGCAAAATATGCACCGGTTTGTTCATTCCCATTAAAATTGGGCCTATTGAATCGCTTTTATTGAGTTCCTTGATGAGTTTATAAGTGCTGTTGGCCGATTCCAAATTTGGATAGATCAAGGTATTGACCTTTTTACCCACCAATTTTGAAAACGGGAATTTGCTTTTCAGCATTTCCTGATTCAACGCAAAATCAATTTGCAAAGCGCCATCAACACATAGATCAGGGTGGTATCTATGTAAATATGCAACCGCCTCTTTCACTTTAAGTGCATGTTCGTGTTTTGAAGAACCAAAATTTGCATATGAAATCATGGCTATTACAGGTTCCATTCCAAAAAGCCTAACGGTTTTTGCTGTCATAAGTGCGATTTTGGCCAGATCTTTGGCAGAAGGATCAATATTTATTGAAGTATCGCTAATAAACAAAGGGCCCCGCGAGGTGTTCATCAAATTGGTTGCGGCAACGCGATCTATCCCTTTTCCCATCCCAATAAGTTCCAACATTGGCTTAACCACGGTAGGATAGGCTCTGGAATAGCCGGACAGCAAGGCATCGGCATCACCAACGTTTACCATCATGGCTCCAAAGTAATTTCGTTCCCGCATCAGTTTTTGAGCATCGTATTTGGTAACTCCATTGCGATAGCGCGCTCGCCAATACACTTCGGCATAGGCATTTCTGGGGACATCCTGCTCATCAGATTTTGAATCGATGATGGTAATTTTATTGTGATCGTGATCGAAATCAATTTCACTCATCAGTTCTTTAATGATATCTTTTCTTCCCAATAAAACAGGGATCGCAATACCTTCTTCATATACAATCTGAGCGGCTTTCAACACATCCAAGTGATCTGCTTCCGCAAAAACCACTCGTTTTGGATTAGTTTTGGCGCGGTTCATTAAAAGACGGGAAACTTTATTATCGTTCCCCATTCTTTCCATCAATTCGTCTTCATACGCCTGCCAATCGGTAATTGGTTTTCTTGCAACCCCACTTTCCATAGCGGCCTTTGCAACCGCTGGAGGCACCTTTGCGATCAACCTTGGATCAAAAGGTTTGGGAAGAATATATTCAGGGCCAAAATTCAATTTTGTTTCCCCATAAGCGATATTCACCTGTTCGGGTACCGGTTCTTTGGCGAGTTGTGCCAAAGCCAATACCGCCGCCATTTTCATCTCTTCATTAATTTTTGTGGCACGAACATCCAGGGCTCCCCTAAAAATAAACGGAAATCCCAATAAATTATTTACCTGGTTAGGATGATCGCTTCTTCCTGTGGCCATGATCAGATCTTTCCTGGTTGAAACGGCAAGGTTGTATTCTATTTCCGGATCCGGATTGGCCATCGCAAAAACAATGGGTCTTTTGGCCATGCTAAGCAACATTTCCGGGGTTACGATATCAGCAATTGAAAGACCCAAAAATACATCGGCGTCTTTCATGGCTTCGGCCAGGGTATCTAATTTTCTTTTGGTGGCAAATTCCCGTTTTTCTTCAGAAAGGTTTGGCCTGTCGGCTCTTATTACCCCCTTACTGTCAATCATGATTATATTTTCCGATTTCGCGCCACAGGCTTTATACAATCTGGCACAAGAAACAGCTGCAGCTCCGGCTCCGCTGACCACAATTTTTACTTTTTCAATTTTCTTTTTTGCGACTTCCAGAGCATTGATCAATGCGGCCGATGAAATAATGGCGGTACCGTGCTGGTCATCATGCATCACCGGAATGTCCAATTCTTCCTTTAACCTTCGTTCAATCTCAAAAGCTTCCGGGGCTTTGATATCTTCAAGGTTGATCCCACCAAAAGTAGGGGCGATATTTTTTACCGTGGCAATAAAAGCCTCTACATCCTTTGTATCCACTTCAATATCAAAAACATCGATATCTGCAAATATTTTAAACAAAAGGCCTTTACCTTCCATCACCGGTTTAGAAGCCTCGGGGCCAATGTCCCCCAAACCTAAAACCGCAGTTCCATTTGATATTACTGCAACCAAATTTCCCTTGGCTGTATATTTATAGGCATTCTCTTTATCCTTTTCAATTTCGAGACAGGGAATTGCAACTCCCGGGGAATATGCAAGGGAAAGGTCCCTTTGAGTTGAATATTTTTTAGTTGGGATAACTTCTATTTTACCCGGTTTTGGTTTTTCGTGATATTCTAAAGCTTCTCTTCTTTCGCTTTCTGTGCTCATTTTTTGTTTTTTAACTGAATAACAAAGATAACAAGATGAAGTGCATGAAGATGCTCAATCCATCAAAAAGAAGATAATAACAGTTGATTATTAGAGGAAAAAAAGAATAATAGCTCAATTTAAAATCATTCTATCAAAAATAAAGTCTCATCTGGGGTTTAAGATTAAATCTTATTTTGATATTATTTTAACCTATGAAGATTATTTAGGAATATGTCGTTAATTGAGGGTAAAAATATAGAAGGAAATAACCCAATTTTTGGAAACAATTGAAATTTAAAAACCCGTGATGGATGAAAAAAAAATGCGATTTCAAGTTATTATCTGGACAGTTTAATCTTTTAAAAACCGGACATTTCGATTTAATCCTTCAAATTTTGTTCTTTTTACTGCCGATTTTTTGAAAATTTCTTCAAAGGTTTAAGAAAAAATGAATCAAAAGCTTATTAAAAACCAAATATAATAATGAACAATAACTTCTAAGACTTCATTAAGTCATCCATATCTTCAAGGATATTTTCTAACCTTGCCAGTAATTCTCCGTAAACTATTTTTGTGCTGAGACGATACAACAATATGCCAAGCACAGAAAGAACCACAGCCAATCCTGAAATTAGCAGAATCTCCATATCTGAATCAAGTTGTTTAAAACTGGCCATTACTTTGGTGTCCTGAAAAAATATCCAGTAAGCCGGAATGGTCACTAATGGAAATCCTAATCCCATGAGCCAGGTAGTATACCTCGTGAT
>JAENXB010000172.1 GCA_016649785.1 Flavobacteriaceae bacterium | reverse complement strand
TTCCTCAGCCAAATTCCGCGACAGTTCCGGAAATTCGACATCATAACAAATTAATATTCCTATTTTCCCGCAATCGATGTCAAAAGTTTGCAATTTGGTCCCGCCTTTCATTCCACATGCAGATTCTTCAGCCGAGGTAATATGCAGTTTTTCGTAACGTTCAAAACTTCCGTCCCTTCTGCATAAAATGCCAACATTATACATATGTTCCCCTATAATTTGCGGCATACTGCCTGTAATTATATTGATATTATAAGTAATTGCAAAATCCCTGAAAGTTTCAAGTAACCTGTCTGTGTAGGAGGACAGGCCACGAATGGCTTCAGCTTCATTTAAATCATTGAACTGCACCATAAGCGGGGCGTTGAACAATTCGGGGAACATAATAAAATCGCTTTGATAATCGCTTACCGCATCTACAAAAAATTCAATTTGCTCCACCAGGGCGTCATAATCTTTAAACAAGCGCATTTGCCATTGCACCAGCCCCAAACGAACCACTATTTTTTTTGTATTTATTAATTTTTCGTGTTGGGTATAGTAAATATTGTTCCACTCCATCAGGATAGCGAATTCCAAACTTTCATGATCACCCGGCAAATAGCCCTTGATCACTTTTTTAACGTGGAAATCGTTGGAAAGTTGAAAAGAAAGCACCGGATCGTGAATTTCCTTCAGCTTTACTTTTTCAATATATTTTTTAGGGGTGAGCTCTGCGGCATATTCAACATAATTAGGAATACGGCCACCAAAAATAATAGCTTTTAAGTTCAGCTGTTCACAGAGTTCTTTTCTGGCTTCGTAAAGCCTGCGACCAAGGCGCATCCCCTGGTATTCCGGAAGAATAAACACGTCTATGCCATATAAAACATCACCTTCCTTGCTATGGTTGGCAAAATTTTCGCCTCCAATAATATCAATGTACTTATGGTCCTCATCAATTTTATCGTAATCTACAATAATTGATAGTGCACAACCCGCTATTTTTCCGTCTATAACAATGCAAAACTGCCCATCGGGGAATTTATTTACAAGGGTTTTAATATCTGCTTTACTCCAATACGCATTGTTCAAACCGCTGTAACTTTCGATCATGGAAATCTTTAATTCCTCATAATCTTTTGCCCGTAAGTTGCGCAGTTCTATTTTAGCTGAATCGATCACTTTCTTTTCTTAATTTATTTTAGGCGAAGATACTGAGGAATTCACTTATCTTAAAAGTAAAATCAGCAAATTAAGAGAGTTTTATAATTTCCCCAAATCAGTTTGCAAATTCTCAACGGTTTCAGGTTTTATGTTGGGTTATTATTAGTTAATTCTGAATTGAATTTTGAATCCTGAATTTTGAATCCTTAAATTTTGAACCCTGAATTTTGAATTCTAAACCCTGCAAATATCATTTTTAATTGCAAAAATCACCATTCCAACCCTGCTTTTCACCTTTAGTTTATTGAATAGATTTTCACGGTAGCCATCTATGGTTTTTGGGCTTAAGTTCATTTTATCGGCAACTTCTTTATACGTCATTTCGGAACAGGCAAATTGAAGAAATTCCATTTCCCGCTTTGTAAGTGGATCAAATTCTATTTCTTCGATATTATTATTATTTAAAGCTTCTGAAACTTCAGAATTAAAATAATAGCCGGTATCCACAACCGCATTGAGCGCTTTCAAAAATTCTTTTGGTTCAATATCCTTCAGCAAATATCCCCGGCAACCCAAACGGATCATTTTAAGAATAAAATTCTCATCATCCTCCATGCTTAAAGCCAGGGCTTTTTGCTCCGGCAGATGCTTTCTCAACCAGGTCATAGTTTCAATTCCATTTAAAACAGGCATTCTTATGTCCAGCAGAATAAGCTCGGGTTTTACCTTATTGGCTTGTAAATAATCTATTAATTCCTGCCCGTTCTTAAGAACCTCCAAAACAGTAAAACCATTAAATGAATTGACCAGGCCTAACAGGGATTTTGCAAATAATACGTGATCGTCAACTATAATGATCGTTTTACTCATTTTGTAGGGTTTTGGTTAGATAACGTAAAGATAAAGAAGTTCCGTGACCATCTGAAGAATTTAAAATAAAGTCGGTTTTTATGAGTTCGGCCCTGCTTTTCATATTAAACATGCCTGAACTTTTTTCCACTTCCTCAGGATCAAAACCTTTTCCGTTATCGGAAGTGTTGATAAAAAGTTCATTTTCAGAATACCGGAATTCCACATCCAGTTTAGACGCTTTGGAATGCTTGATCACGTTGGAGAAAAACTCCTGTAAGATCCTGAAAAGAATAATTGCGTCCTTTTGAGGGATTTCAAAAGGATCTTCAATTGAAACAAAGGAGGTTTTAATGATATTTAAACGTTCAAATCTTGAGAGTTCACCCTTGACAGAAGCTTCCAAACCTGCATATTCCACCACCTCGTTATTCAAAGATCTGGAAAGCGCTCTCACCTCACGCAGCGAGCCGGAAACAACTTCTTTTATATCCTTGACATTAGATTGAAAAGGTTCTTCTATAGCGCCTGAAAGTATGTTTAGCTGCATATTCGCTACAGAAAGCAACTGTCCAATATTATCGTGCAGTTCCCAACTGACATTTTTTAGGGTTTGCTCCTGAATTTCAAGCTTGGATTGCACCAATTCGCGTTCGTACCTTTTTTCGGCTTCAAATTTTTCATAAAGCAGTTTATTTTTTCTCTTCTGAAATGTGATAAAGAATATAATGGCGAAACTGACCAAAAACAAAATGACCACTATAAAATAAACAATTAGTAAGAGTTCCTCTTTAGAAAGCATATAATACTGGTAAACTTTAGCAAGTTTACATTAATTTTTTGGGTTTTGACTGCTCTTCCTCCGGCTTCATCATTTCCAGTTAATCCAATACTTTCATTTCCTCTCCCCGGTCGGCTATAATAAAATAGGTTCTGTTTTAGAAAATTGCAGACAAATCCTTTTTGTTTAACAGGTACGATCTCTATGCTTTTCGAAAAGGCCTGCATCAAAGTCGCAAAAAAATCTTTGTGTTCCTTTGTGATTTTAGTTTGGCAATAATAACATTGGATAGCGCATGCCACTAAGACTCTAAGTCTCAAAGTTGCACTAAAAACACTTTTTTACTTTCTTAATTCTTCTTAAACAGCACCATAAAATATAATTTAAACCGATTTTAAAACCATTTTCCTGGAAGAACAAATTAAAAAACCGATTGCAAAACAGGAGTACATAAAAATATTCGCGTATCTAAGAAAGTCTATGTGGAAATTAACGAATTCCGGATTTGTCATGTTGAGATAACGATTGTAAATAAAAATTGGAGTTATACTTAAATGCCACAGCATTGCTCCTATGGAGATGTAAAAAGGCAAATTCTTATAAAAATATAAAATTTTGTCACTTAGGAGCATTTCATAATAGAAGCTTCCAATACACAATAACAGTATTAAACTACCTGAAATTGTGGTATAAGAGGAAAAAGCTTTAAAAAAAATGTCTGAATAAATATAATTTGCAATACAGCTTAGTATAAAAAATATGGTTAAACCATACAGGAACTTCTTCAACCTAAAAGAGGTAATCCGGCTTATAAATACATTAAAAAATACTGTGAGAAAAATAATTTTAGCTGAGTTGTAAAGCCAGTAATTACTGGCAAAAACCGAGTTCCTTAAGCCTGGAAATGTCTTATAATCATCAAAATAATTCCATGCGGCATACATCCCAATCATTTCTATAAGCAAAATAAACCAGAGGTTATAAACGAATAATTTTAATCCTTTATCCTGAGTCTGTGATTTATTAAGATAATAGGTTCCCGCCAAAGCAGCTATTAATTCAAAAATATAAGCAATAAATAAGCTTTTCTCTATAAAATATTCCAGCAAGGCGACGTTATTTAGTAAGTGACAGGAGGCATACCTCCACTAGATTCATTCAATGGATCAATTTCATAATTATTGTCGAGATTAATTGAAGTTTCATCTTCACCTTCAATGGGAGCTGATCGCTCTTTGGTAGGTGCAAGAAAAACAGTGGCATAACTTTTCCTGGTGGAAGATTTTGGATACGCCCCAAAATAGATGCGGATTCCCGGATCTTTAACCCCTTGCTCTGAAGATCTTTCCTTTACGTAATTCAAATATTCCTGAAGCTCCTCTACACTATACCAGAATTCGCGGGTATCCTGATATCCCTGTGCCAGATCGATATCCTTTGCCCTGGACTCTTTCCATTTAATTTGAAGTGCTTTCGCCTTTTCAACACTTATACATTTTTTTGGTTTTTCCATAAACTATTTTTTATAGTTAAATAATCAAGCATTCTTATTGGTCTTAATATAATGTTAAGATAAATGTATATAAATTATGGCATAAATGATCCTCCCCCCTAAAAAAAAGGGGTTTTTCCCCTTGTGACGATTTTATCTATCCGCTAAATTTGTATTGTTATTTTAGTTAGCTAAAATGTTTTGGGGTAAAAAAGTGTCGTTTAACGTGTGAAGTATTTCCAGGTAGGGCTGTTAATATTTCTTTATCACAACAACGACACTTTTTTTATTTTTATAAACCCCAATAATCCAAGGCTAAAGATGTGGACTTTCCAAAAAAGCGAAACTAACGCTATCGCCCATAATTTTTTGTGCAATCTTGTTCATTCCTGTTTCACTTAATTGCATCACCCTGGGATACCCTCCCGTAGTTTGGCAATCCCGCATTAATACGATCAATTTCCCCGAAGGAGTGAGTTGAACGCTTCCCGGCAATACCGGTCCGGTAATGATTGGTTTCAGCGTATTTCCCATGATTTCCTGTAACTGAATGGCCATTCTGTTGTTGTTTTTATCGATGGAAAAATTACGGGATCTCAGTATTTCCTGCTCACCTTCAGTGAGCAAATAAAATTCAGGACCTGGAAAAACCCCAATTTCAGATGTCACCAGGTATTCTGATGTGAATTTTATGGAAGCGTTGGTTTCGATTTTAGATTCATTTGTCGATTCATAAGGCAATTTCATGTTCTTATTTAATTTAAAATTATCGGTAATACCTTCAAACCAACTTCTGCTTTTCAGAATTTTTTCGGTTTTAAAGCCTCCGGAAATTGCCAAATATGCCCTGCAGCCCAACTGTCGTTTTCCAAAACTTAATTCATCACCAGCCTCAATTTTGTAAACCCTATTATTCCCTATCTTGAAATTATTGATTTTTGGTGAAAGCAAAGCGCCACAAATCGAGATTTTAGCGGGATCAGAAAATTTTAATTTTGGCCCCATTTGGGTGATTTCAAGGACTGCAGAATTAGGCGAATTTCGCAAAATAAGGTTGGCCATTTGGGCTGCATAAAGATCCATCACTCCACTCATTGGAACGCCATATTTCAGAAATCCATTCCTGCCAGGATCCTGAATAGTGGAAAATAAACCCGGTTGTAAAACTTCAATTTCCGCCTTCATAATCCACCTTTTTAAATTGAAATTTTCCTTCTTTAATTTCTTCTGAAATATTCAGAAATTCACTTTTCGAAACCTGATAAAATTTCACTTTATCCCCTGCTGAAATCTCACATGGAGGAAGCCTGTTTTTATCAAAAAGAGGCACCGGGGAATTGCCGATGATCTGCCATCCTCCGGGACTTGATTTCGGGTAAATTCCTGTCTGATTTTCACCTATCCCAACAGCTCCTTTTTGGACCTCCATTCGGGGCTGAATTTTTCGGGAGATCTGAAGTTTTTTATCCAGACCGCCCAGGTATAAGAAACCGGGTAAAAAACCTATAAAATAAACCGTGTAAATTGGTTGGGTATGCAACCGGATAATTTGATCCAGGGACAGGTTCTTTTCCAGGGATATCAACTTCAGATCCAAACCGAATTCGGCATCATAGCACACCGGAATATCATAAAGTTGTACAATGGATTTTTTTGTTATCTTAGTTCCCTGAAACAGGCCTTTTAAGGCTGAAACCTCATCATAGACATTCTCTATTGTGTAAACGTAATAAACTAATAACGAGTTATATGTGTTTATTACCTCAACTTTTACTTTAAAATAATGATCTTCAATTTTATTTTTGTAAAATAAAACCTTTTCAAGGGTGTTTTCACTGATTTCAGGTTCAAATTCAATCAGGATCGCACGTTCCCCCATCGCTCTTATCCGGGGAAATTTACTGTTCATGAATGCAGGATTTGAATATTATTTTCCCTGAGTTTTTGCTGAAGATATTTCAGAATTTCAACCGAAT
>JAENXB010000344.1 GCA_016649785.1 Flavobacteriaceae bacterium | reverse complement strand
CAATTACTTCTACCACTTTTTTATCCGGATAGGCACTTACGTTAAAGCTGGTACCAAGAACTTTAATTTGTGCTTTGCCGGCATGAATGATAAAAGGTTTGTTTTTATTTGGTTTAACTACGAAAAAAGCTTCTCCTTGAATCGTTACCTCACGGGTTTTTTTGCCGAATTTTTTTGGATAAGTGATTTGGGTCTCGCTGTTTAAACTGACCAAAGTTCCATCCGGCAATGTAAATGTATTTAAAACCTGATCGGCAGCTTTTATTTCCAACATCACAACGGATGCAGATGGACTATAAAATACCTCATAGCCGGAAACAAGAAGCAGGGCTGCAAACAGGACAGCTGCAGCAATCCTGTATATTGGATTTGAAATTAAATTCCGGATTTTTGACTGGCCGGATGAAAATTGGTTGTGAATCCTGGATTCGACCTTTTCCCATGCCAGTTCTGCCGGATATTTTTTCAGATCAAAATACAAATCAACCTGTTTTGTCATCTGATGCAGTTGCTCTCTTTCTTTTTCATCCGGAAACACTTCGGACAAAACGGATGATACTTCTTCCGCTTTATTT
Source organism: Flavobacteriaceae bacterium (assembly GCA_016649785.1). Taxonomy (GTDB): domain Bacteria; phylum Bacteroidota; class Bacteroidia; order Flavobacteriales; family Flavobacteriaceae; genus Gillisia. The sequence continues at coordinate 1,315 of JAENXB010000344.1, read as the reverse complement.
CCGGGGCTTTCGTCGTAAATTGATTTTGCAAGTAGCGACCAATCTTTATCTTCTATGTGCTGATTTGTTTTCATACGACTATATGACATTAAAGGGCACGTTTAACCCTTATTGGAGGGATCAGATTTTTTAAAGATTAGAAGCAGTGTCATCAAATGGTTGCTAAAATCTTTTAATTCTTCACGTAAGTACTTTAAAGCAAGTCCCATCTGAGCCTCTACCGTTTTAACCGAAATGTTTAAAGTTTCCGCGATTTCCTTGTATTTTAAGCCTTGTTCACGACTAAGCCTGAATATTTCCTTTCGTTTAGGTGGAAGTGAATTAATACTTTTTTCAATTCGCTGAATCAGATCAACTTCGATGTAGTATTGTTCCGGATTGATATCCTGGTGCGCGTTTTTCAGAACCATATTTTCATATTGCTTTTTTATTTTTTCATGCTGAATCTGGTTCAGGCAATGATTGCGTACCGAACGGAAGAAATAATGTTTTACTGAAGATTCGATGTTTAAGGTTTCGCGCTTTTCCCAGATTTTGACGAACATATCCTGAACTGTTTCCTCTGCTAATTCACTGTCATTCAGGTATTGACGTGCGAAATGGCACATTGATGAATAATATTTCCGGAACAAAACCTGAAATGCCCGTTCATTACCCTCTTTGAGTTTTAAATACAGTTCTCTGTCTTCTGTCTGATCCATAAGTTCTCCGGATAAAAGCGGTGATTTTGAGAATTAGGCTAAAGGTATGAAAAAAATGAAAATTGCTTATGATTGATCAATTCTTCTGTAAATAACCATAAAAAGGAAATGTTACCAGCTTACATTTCCCTTATTTATTCCCTTCAAAAGGAATATTCAGTTATCTATTAATCCTAAGTTGATGATAAAATGCGAAACCATTGAAATAGGAAGATGGATTAAGGGCTTAAGTTAAATGATTGTATAATAACGAATTGGATTTTGAATATCAGCATGCATCATTTGATTTCTGCTGGTTTCATCAAATACCGGATACCGAAAGATGGAAAAATGATTAAATATTGCCGGAAATCTTTTGCACAAAGGAATTTTCCATTATTTTTGCAGCCTGTTTACAAAGAAGCCCGGATGGCGGAATTGGTAGACGCGCTGGACTCAAAATCCAGTAACAGCAATGTTGTGTGGGTTCGATTCCCACTCCGGGTACGGAAAAACAAAAGAACTGTCTGATTATCAGGCGGTTCTTTTTGCGTTTATGGGAGTTGGGAAAAGATTTTGCTTTTATTCCTGTTATATCTATTGATTTCGTAATCAAATGGAACTCAAAAAGTGAT